>JAZOOC010000144.1:0-5496 GCA_045654825.1 Clostridia bacterium
AAATATACTTAAAAATCATATTAATATTTGTGCAATATTTTTCCTTTACAAAACAATATATATGTGGTACTATATTAAATGTAGCATATATTGTAGAAACAGTCGTGCTTAACAACTATATATTGTGTAAATGGCTTTTGATTTAAAATTTTAATTTATATAAATATGGAGGGGTATTTCAATGGCAACATATACCGAAGAAAATTGGTTTGATACTGATCTGCAAAGAGATATCTGGACAAGAAAGTACAAAGCAGAAAATGAAAATTTTGATAACTTTTTTGAAAGAATCAGTGGCGGTAATAATAAAATCAAGGAATTTATGATTAAAAAGATGTTTCTTCCCGGAGGAAGAATTATCGCAAGCAGAGGCCATCATAAATCCAACAGAAAAATTACATATTCTAACTGTTATGTAATTGCACCGCCGGAAGATAATATAGAAAGTATATTTGAATGTGCTTCCAAGCTTGCAAGAACATATTCATATGGCGGAGGTTGTGGTATAGATATTTCAAAACTCTCCCCTGCCGGCGCAAAAATTAATAATGCTGCAAAACAGACTACAGGCGGAGTATCATTTATGAATCTTTACTCTCTTGTTACCGAGCTTATAGGTCAGTCAGGCAGACGAGGCGCTCTTATGATTTCTATTGATTGCGAGCATCCTGATGTTGAAGCATTTATTAACATAAAAAATGACTTATCTAAAGTAACTAAAGCTAATATATCTGTAAGATTAAGCGATGCGTTTATGACAGCAGTTAAAACAGATTCAACATTCACTCTTTCTTTCACTCGTCAGGAAACAGGTGAAGTTATAGAAAAGAAAGTTAAAGCAAGAGAACTTTTCAGCAAACTTACTTTTAATAACTGGGATATGGCTGAACCCGGTGCGCTTTTCTGGGACAGAATAGAAAACTGGAATCTTTTAAGTGCTGATGACAGATTCCATTTCGCCGGTGTTAACCCTTGTGCTGAAGAACCACTTCCGGCAGGAGGAAGTTGCTTACTTGGAAGCATTAACCTTGCTTCATTTATTTTAAATCCATATGAAGTAAGCAGTGAATTTGATTTTGATTTATTCAAAGAAGTTGTTGAACAGTCTGTTATATTCTTAAACGAAGTTCTTGAGGAAGGGTTACCCCTTCACCCACTGGCTGAACAAAGAGAAAGTGTTAACAACTGGCGTCAGATTGGCTTGGGAATTATGGGTCTTGGTGATGCCTTAATCAAACTTGGTATTCCCTACGGAAGTCCTAAATCAATTGAAATATGCGATAAAATCGGATATATAATGGCAGATACAGCTATTGCTACTTCAGCTAAGCTTGCCAAAAAATTCGGAACTTATCCTATGTATGACGAAGAGGCAATCTTTAAATCAGAATATTTTAATGCCAATACAAGCCGTGAAACCAAAAAGCTTGTTAAACAGCATGGTTTAAGAAACAGCCAACTCCTCACAATAGCTCCCACAGGTACAATTTCTACTATGTTAGGTATCAGTGGTGGTATCGAGCCGATATATAATGTTTCCTACATAAGAAAAACTGAATCACTTCACGGTGAAGACAGATTCTATAAAGTTTATACTCCTATAGTTAAAGAAGTAATGGATATCAAAAATATCCAGAACGAAGAGGATTTACCTGATTATATCGTTACTGCAATGACTCTTGATTATAAATCAAGAATTGAAATGCAGTCTGTTTGGCAGAAGCATATTGATGCTTCAATAAGCTCAACCGTTAATGTACCTGAATCTTTCACAGTAAATGATGTTTATGACTTATATCTTATGGCTTGGGAAAAAGGTCTTAAAGGAGTAACAATTTTCAGAGATAACTGCAGAAGAACCGGCGTTCTTTTAAACAATGTTCCCGAGGAAAAGAAAAAGAGTTTTGAATTCGATTCTATAAGACCAATAAGCAGAGCGACATTAGGAAAAACCTACGGTACAACTTCAAAATATAAAACTGCCTGCGGTAATCTTTATGTTACAATAAACCGTGACCAGGAAGGTAATCTTGTTGAATCTTTTGTTAATACATCTAAAAACGGTATTTGTAAATCCAATATAGACGGTCTTAACAGAATGATATCCTTATGTTTAAGAAGCGGTGTCCTTGTTGATGAAATTATAGACCAACTTAATAACATCAATTGCCCTGCTTGTATGAGATGTAAAACAAGAGGCGAATCTTTGGACGGAAGTTCATGTCCTGATATCATAGCAAAAGCATTGGCTGAAGAATATAACACTGAGCTTTTTGTAGATAAACCATCAGCTCATAATACTGTTTCAAAAGATTCAGATCAGGTTACTTTCAATCTTGAAGATGACGACAAAATGCCTGTTGTGTGTCCTGAATGTGGTGAAAAATTAAGACACGAAGCGGGATGCGTACAATGCGTTTGCGGCTGGTCTAAATGTATGTAAAGGAGCAGAATATGAAAATCAGAGGATTTGAAGTTTGTAAAGGCTTCGAAGAGTTTAATATAATATTGCCCGAAAGAAGTACAAAAGCAAGTGCCGGCTACGATTTCAGAGCAGCAGAAGATATCACTATCCCCTCTTATTATAAACAATTATTATTAAATAAAGAAGAAGCAATAAAACCTACTCTTGTTAAAACCGGAGTTAAGGCATATATGCAGGAAGATGAAGTTCTGTGTTTGTATAACCGTTCATCCAATCCTATAAAAAAAGGTCTTGTACTTGCTAATTCGGTAGGAATAATTGACAGTGACTATTATTCTAATCCTGACAACGACGGTCATATTATGGTTGCATTTTATAATTTTTATCCTTTTGACATAAAAATTGCAAAAGATGATAAAATAGCACAGGGTATATTTCAAAAATATTTATGTGCTGATGATGACAATGCTACAAAAGAAAGAACCGGCGGTTTCGGAAGTACCGGTAAATAAAGGACGGTAAAATAATGAAAAAAATATTGGTTTTGTTATTACTTATAACAATATGTTTATCTTTTACATCATGCAAGGAGGAAAAAACAGTGAATTACCCATTTGAAATTTTAAGTTCAGACACAAAAGTTAATGCAGAAATAACTATCAAAGATATGGGAGTTATTAAATTAGAATTATATCCCGATATCGCCCCTGTATCTGTTTCTAATTTCGTACATCTTTCAGAATCAGGGTTTTATGACGGATTAATCTTTCACAGAATTATAGAAGGATTTATGATTCAGGGTGGTGACCCCGATGGTATTGGCACCGGTGGTCCTGGATATTCAATAGAAGGAGAATTTTCCGCAAACGGAGTTAAAAATGATATTTCTCACGAACGCGGTGTAATCTCTATGGCAAGATCTCAGAAGTTTAATTCTGCCGGTTCACAGTTCTTTATTATGCACAAAGACGCAACTTATCTTGATGGTCAGTACGCAGCTTTTGGTCGAGTAATCGAAGGAATTGAAGTTGTAGATAAGGCGGCTTCTGTTTCTACAGATGCCGGTGACAGACCTATAAATGATGTAGTAATTGAAAGTATTAAAATAACAAGATAATTTTTCAAAAAACTCTTTACAAATCATTATAATTATGTTATACTTTAATAGTTGTTGTTAAAGTATAACATACATAGGGGTATAGCTCAGTTGGTAGAGCATCGGTCTCCAAAACCGAGTGCCGTGGGTTCAAATCCTACTGCCCCTGCCAAGAATAAAGACTATTCTATAAGAATAGTCTTTATTTTTTGTGTTTGCGCCTGAAAGGACACACCATCATTATACTTCTGATACAATACGATGTTAAGTTTACGCTCAAATATAGTTTTGTATTTCTATAAATTTGTTTTTGCAAAATATGAAGGTCGGAGAACTGCAAAATAATGATAAGCTAAAATGCGTTCAAGCAAAATATCAGCCTTAAGTGTAGCATAATCAGCAGTTGATAAATCAAAGAATTTTACTCCGTCATAAATATACATTTTATACTCAGCCTCTTTTCTTACTAATAGTATATCCCCTATTATAAGATTATGTATTCTCGGAAGTCTTACTCTTTGATTAACCCATAGTGATGTTAAATAATATCTGCCACCATATAGTGAGGATACTATCATTGGATAGTATTTGCTTTTGATATTTAATGTAAAACCGAACGGATTTATTGAAGAATTTACAAATACATCATTCATAACATCAAATATTGAAGTTTCAAAGAATAATTTTTCGCACCCTGTAACATCTTTATAAATTTGATTTACAAGGTATATATCGGTTGAATAAGAGTTTTTATTTTTCTCTATAGAATTTTTCAGTCTTAATTTCTCTTTATCGTTAAAAGTGCGTTTAACAAGTATATTAGGACATTTAACTTTAACTCCGCCAACCTTCCCCGATTCGTTAATTATATAAATTCCATCAGTGACTTTATCGTCGACTTTTATTGTATAAGACAAAGTTCTCTTTTCGCCGGCAGGAACATTTAGAACAGATGAAAATTCATTATCAACAACTATTCCATCCCCTGAAACATAGGCAGTATTTTCAGGAATTGTATCTGTAATATCAAGAACAATTGAATTATCATTAGCATTGTATACAGAAAATATAAAGGTTATTTCATCACCGGGGTTAACACTTACTGATGAAGGATGTGAAGATAGTTTTTCCGCCCTTATTCCTTTAAGATTAACAAGTCGGTTCTTGCTGTTATCAGGAACTTTTCCATTCCATTTATCTAATGGTCTTATTATGTCTAAATATTTAACAACTCCAAAAACATTACAACTTTCACCTTCTGTAAACAAATCTTTTACACTTTTGAATCTTACTGTAGGCTCGTATGTTTCTTTAGCTTGTTCGTAATTATAACTACTTCCTGTACTGTGTATTATTGTTTCATTTCCAATATAAAGCATTGCATGACCGGTATTATTCTCTCGTCTAACGCATATTATATCACCGGGTTGAAGTATGTTTAATATTTTATCTTGAATTTTTTTCTTTTCAGTTTCGGTTTCTTCACATCTTTTAGCAAAAGAAAATATGCGGTTAACAGATTTATCGCAATGAAGATCATAAGTAAAAAATGCTTTAATATCATAACCTAACGCATGATAGTATACATCATATGTAAATGCAGCGCAGTTAGTATAGCCCCATTCCTGATCAGTATATTGTTCAGGTTGTTTTACTGCTCTTTGCCAACGATATTCTTCTCCAAACAATGAAAATTGAGAATCATCATACTGTATTCTTCCACCACGAAGCAAATAACTTTTAGCTGTTTCAATTATAGCCTTTTGAGTATCAGACATTTCTAATTCATCAGATTTAATATAATGATTCATATGCGTTAAAACTATAGAAGGACGAATACCAATATATCTGTCGTATGAATTTAATTCTCTATGCAAATCAATATTCGTTTTTATAATACCCAAACTTGATAATTCCATATATGAATTTTCACAAAAGATATACATTTTTGCAGAGTTACAATCCAATATATTTT
>JAZOOC010000145.1:0-3258 GCA_045654825.1 Clostridia bacterium
ATGAATTTGAACAGAGTATGCTCAAATTCAAAGCTGAGAACTATTACATAAAAAAATATTCTGAAGTTAAAGCACTAAGCTACTGGGAAGAAATCGGAAGGGAAAACACAAAAGTTAATAAGCTCGAGTGGACTGATGATAATAATATTACCATATATTGCGGCACAGAAAAATGTTTTAAAATAGATGTAAATCTTAGTTCCTGTAAAAAAAATATATCAGAACACGAATATGTTTCTTCCAATGAAGTAAAAGCTGCGATAGATGAAAATATAAAGCTTCCGTTTATGGCGGGCAGACAATATCTTGCTAAGGCAAATGCATCTGTAAACTTAGATGAGAATACAGTTATTGTCGGAACAAAAGATATGATGCTTGCGGAAATAAAAAACGGGAAAGTAAAAAGTCTTGGAGCTGTAACTCCTTGCGGAAGTGTTAATTCTATAGTATCGGACGGTAGTACGGTTTATGGTATAGCAGGCTACGAAAAAGGAGCTGCAAATATGTTTAAATATACCGAAGACTGCGGAATAGAGCAGTTAGGATATGTGCCAACAGCATTTGCTGATAATGGCAGAAATGTTTGTATTTACAATGCTACGACATTAGCATTGAGTCCGGATAAAAAACGACTTGCCATAGGCGGCGCTGATGAGCTTTCCGGAGTAATTATAATAACTTTATAAAAGAGCATAAATTTGAGTTTTAGGAGCTATATAAAATATGAGAAGCCTTAACATTAATGAACTTTCAGTTGAACAAAAAATAGGACAATTATTGGTCGTGCGAGGATATCTTGACAATAAAGATAAAGAATTTGTTTATAAAATGCTTGAGCAGAAAAGCATCGGCGGAGTTCAGGTATTATGTGACGATAATTGTGCGGATGAAATTAGTGAAATAAAAAAAGCAGCCGGATATCCTGTTCTTATATGTGCTGATATGGAAAAAGGATTTCCGGGAAGTAAATATCTGATACCATCTATGATGTCTCTTGCCGCAACTGCAGATGAAGAAATGGCATATCAGGTTGGATGCATAACTGCAATTGAAGCAAAAAGAAGAGGTTATAATACTGTATGGGGGCCAAATGTAGATATGGTAATGGGCTACGCTCTTCAGAGAGTAACCAGAACATTTGGATCCGATCCAAATAAGGTAGCGAAACTTGCTTCTGCAATGGTGAAAGGCTATCTCGATAATGGAATGTTTGCGACCGCAAAACATTTTCCGGGTGGTAGAGATATTACAGTGGATACTCACATGGAAGAGGGGATATCTTATCTTACCGAGGAAGATATTTTAAATGTTGATATTATTCCTTATATGGAAGCTGTTAAGAATTCCGGATTGTCAGGTATAATGACCAAACATGTTGTATATCCGAAGATTGATCCCGTGTATCCCGCGAGTTTATCTTCAAAATTGATAAATATTTTGAGAAAAAGTGGCTTTGACGGACTTATAACTACCGATTCTTTTGCCATGATGGGTATTCTGCAAAAATACAGTGAAGAAAAATGTTATGGACTTGCAATAAGTGCCGGAGTGGATATGGTTCTGCCGAATTATCGAGTTACATTTGAAACATCATACAACTATTTGCTTGAATCGTATAAAAACGGTGTATTTACAGAAGAACGTCTTAACGAGGCTGTAACAAGGGTTATAAGAGCGCAAGAAAGCACAGTGAAATCTGCTATGTCTGATGAAGTTTCAGATTATCAGAAAGCATGTATGAAGCAAATAGAAATAGACGGAATATGCGTAGTAAAAGATGAAGATGTTCCGCTTGTGATGGATCCGAATAAAAAAAGACTTTTTATAGTTATGGTGGAAAATCTTTACGAGTCTCCGGATTTTCAGGTTAGGGAAATAACTGAACCTGCAAAAAATGATATGAAAAGATATGAGCAAATTAAGAATGCAATCAAAAAATATTATCCAAATGCAGATGTACTTTCCGTTCATCAGTATCCTCACTATTTGCAAATGGAAAATATATGTTATGAAAGTACAAAATATGATGAAGTAGTTTATATCAATTATGCCGCAGGCGGCTCATATCAGGGAAGTGAATCTTATACTGAAAAAATAGTTAATCTTATGAATTCCATGCGTAATAAAATAGTAGCATTAATTCATTTCGGCAATCCGTATGCAGTAGAAGCTGCACCGCATTCACCGAGAATTATTTTCAGTTTTGATGGGCAGATAAATATAGAAAATCCTCTTCGCATATTAACAGGACAGATAGAATCTAAAGGAAAATTGCCTGTGAAACTTGATTTGAAATAAAGGGTTACTTGGGATTTACAAAAGGAGCGATAAAAATGAAAAAGATAAGATGGGGTATTGCAGGGCCCGGGAAGATTGCAAACAAATTCGCGCAGGCTATAAAAAACGTTGAATGCGCTGAGCTTACTGCAGTGGCATCGCGTACTCCGGGCAAGGGTGAAGAATTTGCAGATAAATATAGTGTTGAGTATATATTTGACAGTTACGAAAAAATGGCTGAATCACCTCTTGTTGATGCTGTTTACATTGCAACTCCGCATCCTTTTCATAAGACCTGTGCAGAAATATTTTTATCTCTCGGAAAGCATGTTTTGTGCGAAAAGCCGATGTGTATAAATGAAGCACAATCACTGAACCTTAAAAAAGTTGCAGAAGAAAATAATGCGTTTTTAATGGAGGCTATGTGGACAAGATTTTTGCCGGCATTAAACGAAGCACAATCGCTTATAAAAAATGGAGCAATTGGCAATGTGCTGAGTTTAGAGGCGGATTTTTGTTATAATTCCTCGCACAATGAAGATGCGAAAATATTCAAACAGAATATGGCAGGTGGGGCACTGCTTGATGTGGGAGTATATTGTCTTCATTTTGCAGATATGTTTATGGATAGTGAGCCTAAGAATATTTATGCCGTTTCTGATATACAAAACAATGTCGACACACATACCAATATAGTGCTTAAATATCCCGGTGGAGAGATGGCTTCTTTAAGCTGCGCAACAAAGGTTGGAAAGCCTGCATCTGCTTACATATATGGTTCTGAAGGATATATATATATTCCTTTGTTTTATGGAGCGGATAAATTATATATTAAAACAAAATCAAGTGAAGAATGCATTGAAAAGCCATATATAGGCAACGGATTTGAAGAGGAAATATATGAAGTATGCAATTGTATAGCTGAAGGAAAACTTCAAAGTGATATATTGCCCGTGTCCGAAACTATTAAAATAATAAAGC
>JAZOOC010000146.1:0-22172 GCA_045654825.1 Clostridia bacterium
GAAATTCTGTTGTGAAAAATCGCAGCTTTTAGAAAATATCAATGTTGTTTTAAAAGCAGTGTCGGGAAAATCGGCAGTACCTATTTTGGAAGGTATTTTGATTTCTGCAGAAGAAGACGGAACTATAAAGCTTTTGGGAAACGATCTTAAAAACGCAATTGAAGCAAGCTTTAACGGCGATGTAAGCGAAGCAGGAAGAATAGTTTTAAATGCAAAGCTTTTTTATGAAATAGTTTCAAAGCTTCCTGATGGTGTTATTCTTGTTTCGGGCGACGAAAATTTCAAAACCGAAATTCAGCTTGGTATGTCAAGATTTGAAATTTACGGTCTTGATCCCGAGGATTTCCCCTCTGTTGAAATGAATAATCCCGAAAAAGGTCTTACTATTGATAAAGTAAGTCTTAAAAATGCTATCAAACAAATTATTTTCTCTATAAGTGCAGACGAAAAAAGAATTGCACTTACAGGTGCTTTGTTTGAAATAGAAGACAATATTATAAAGCTTGTTTCTTTAGATGGTCACAGACTTTCTTATCGTAAGCTTGCAATTGAGCCTTGCGGTATTAACGAATCCTTTATAGTTCCCGGAAAAACACTCTCTGACCTTTTAAAAATAGTTAACGACAATCCGGGAAATGCAGAAATTTATTTTTCAAATAACAGAGTTAATTTCAAAATAGATAATTTCATATTATATTCAAATCTTATAGAGGGAGATTTCTTCAAATATGAACAGATACTCCCCTCTCAGTGCGATTTAACCGTTATAACAGATACAAAAGCTTTTTCAGATGCAATTTTAAGAAGCTCTCTTGTTATAACATCGGATATTAAAAGTCCGTTAAAGCTTGATATTTCAAGCGACGGAATTTTTATGCAAAGCTCCACAAAGCACGGTAAAGCACAGGATATGTTAAATTGTGAGGTTACGGGTAATCCCTTAAGCATTGGTTTTAACCATAAATTCTTAATTGATGCTCTCCGTTCCTGCGATACATCAAAAATTAAGCTTGAATTTACCTCTGCATTAAATCCGCTTGTTATAAAAAGCGTTGATAAAGACGATTTTATCTATCTTATTCTTCCTTTGAGGTTAAGAAATGAAGGTTAAAAGCTTAAGGCTTAAAAATTATCGTAATTATAAAGACGAAATTTTTAATTTCAGCGACGGTATAAATATTTTATACGGCGAAAATGCTCAGGGAAAAACAAATGTACTTGAAGCTGTCAATCTTTTTTCCTCTGCTCATTCACATCGCGGTGTCAGAGATAAAGAGCTTGTTATGTTTGATGAAAACGAAGCATTTTTAAAGATGGATTTTGAGTCACAGAAAAGAGACCAGTCCTCCGAGCTTTATATTTATACCGGCAAAAATAAAAAAATATTTATAAACGGAATTGAGCAAAGATATGTAAAAGCTCTTTTAGGTGTTTTTTCTACGGTCATTTTTTCTCCCGAGGACTTAAATCTTATAAAAGAGGGTCCCGAAGAGAGAAGAAGATTTTTAGATACCGATATTTCACAGATAAGACCTAATTACTACCGCATTTTAAAAGAGTATAAAAAAGTCAATGAGCTTAAATCAAATCTTTTAAAACAGGATGATATAAACGACGATTTGCTTAATGTTTATAACGAAAAGCTTTCGGTACTCGGTGCTAAAATAACAGTTCACAGACACCGCTTTACCGAAGAAATTTCCCGTCTTACCTCTGCGGCTTTAAAATATATATCCAAAAACCGCGAGGAAACAGAAATTATATATAAACCCGGCTTTTCCTTTTCCTATTCCTTAAGCGTTAAGGAAATAACCGAAAAATTAAGAGCCGAATACGAAAAAATAAAACAAACCGAAAAAATAAAGCGCTCCTGCCAGATAGGATGTCAGAGGGATGATATTTTATTTTTAATAAACGAAAAGGATGCAAAGCTTTATGCGTCACAAGGTCAGCAGAGGTCTGTAATAACCGCATTAAAGCTTGCGGAATTTGAATTTATGAAAGAGGTTTTAGGCGAGCCTCCCCTGCTCCTTTTAGATGATATTTTTTCCGAACTCGACAAGGAAAGACAGGAAAAGCTTTTAAAATTTTTAAATAAAGGACAGGTAATCATAACCTGTACCGATAAGGATATGCTTTTAAAGGCAGATTGCAATGCAAAGCTCTTTGAAATAAAAGGCGGAACTATAAAGAAAGGATGATTTTCTATTTTTATACATCTTGGCGAAAACTGCGTGATAAGAAAAAAAGATATGATAGCAGTATTCGATATTGAAAATACATCCACCTCTAAAGTTACAAGAGATTTCTTAAATAAAGCGGGTAAAGAAAAAAAAGTAATATATGTTTCGGAGGATATGCCAAAATCCTTTGTTGTTACAGACAGAGCGGTTTATATTTCTTCCCTCTCCTCCCAGACTCTTATAAAAAGATTTTCCCATAATGAGAATATCAATTCTCTTAATGTGGTTCAATAAATTAAAATTTACTAAAAAAGTGAGATGAAAAGGCTATGGAAAACGAAATACAGGGCTTTAATACCGAGGTTAAGGAAACCTACGACGAAACACAAATACAGGTTCTTGAAGGTCTTGAAGCAGTAAGAAAAAGGCCCGGTATGTATATCGGTACAACATCTATAAGAGGACTTCACCACCTTGTTTACGAAATAGTGGACAATGCGATTGACGAAGCTCTTGCAGGGTATTGTACTCATATAACCGTAACCATTAATAAGGATAATTCGGTAACGGTAACCGATAACGGAAGAGGTATACCCACAGGTATACACCCCAAAATGGGAATTTCCGCTCTTGAGGTTATCTTTACAAAGCTTCATGCCGGCGGTAAATTCGGCGGAAGCGGATATAAAGTATCGGGGGGACTTCACGGTGTTGGTGCCTCTGTTGTTAACGCGCTTTCAACCTGGCTTGAGGTTAAAGTTCACGACGGAGAAAATCTCTCCTTTTTAAGATTTGAAAGAGGTAAATCGGTAGAGCCTGTAAAGGTTATAGGAAAAACAGATAAAAAGGGTACCGAGGTTACTTTCTTTGCCGACCCCGCAATTTTTGAAGATACCAATTATGTTTACGATACACTTTTAACAAGATTAAGAGAGCAGGCTTTCTTGAATCGCGGAATAAATATAGAATTTACCGATTTAAGAGAAGATATTCCGGTTTCCAATACTCTTTTCTATGAGGGCGGTATAAAATCCTTCGTTCAGTACAGAAACGAGGGTAAAGAAACTCTGCATGAGGATGTTATTTATTTTGAAGCACAAAAGGGTGATACCTATGCCGAGGTTGCAATGCAGTATACCACCGCATACAGCGAGGACATTTTAAGCTTTGCAAATAATATAAATACTACCGAGGGCGGTATGCACGAAACCGGCTTCAAAGCTTCTTTAACCAGAACAATAAACGATTATGCAAGAAAAAGAAAGTTCATTAAAGAGGATGAAACCTTAACCGGCGACGATGTAAGAGAGGGCTTAACCGTTATTATTTCGGTAAAGGTTACCGAGGCACAGTTTGAGGGTCAGACCAAAACCAAGCTCGGAAACAGTGAAGTAAGAGGAATAGTGGAAGCAATGGTTACAGACAAGCTTTCCACCTTCTTTGAAGAAAATCCCGCAACCGCAAAAACAATAATAGATAAAATTCTTCTTGCAAACAGAGCGAGAATTGCCGCACTTAATGCAAGAAAGGCTACAAGAAAAACAGCTTTAGGAACAAGCACACTTCCGGGTAAGCTCACAGACTGTATAGTAAAAGACCCCTCCAAAACTGAGATATACATCGTGGAAGGAGATTCTGCCGGCGGTTCTGCAAAAAACGGCAGAGACAGTAAATATCAGGCTATACTTCCCTTGTGGGGTAAAATGTTAAATGTTGAAAAGGTAAGACCCGACAAGGTTTACGGAAACGATAAATTAACTCCGGTTATTCAGGCATTAGGAACCGGTATCGGCGAAGAATTCAATTTAGAAAAATTAAGATATGATAAAGTTATAATTATGGCGGATGCCGATGTTGACGGCGCACATATCCAGACACTTTTACTTACATTTTTCTTCAGATTTATGAAACCCCTTGTTGAATCGGGTCACATATATCTTGCAAAACCCCCTCTTTATAAATTATCAAGAGGTAAAAAAGAGGCAGTTGCTTTCTCGGACGAAGAAAGAGACAGAATTTCGGAAGAATTTAAAAACGGCGACGAAAATGCTAAGGTTGATATAAGCCGTTATAAAGGTCTTGGTGAAATGGACCCCGAAGAATTATGGGAAACAACTATGGACCCCAAAAACAGAATACTTTTGAAAATCACATTGGAGGATGCAGAAAAAGCATCGAATATTTTCAGTATTCTTATGGGCGACGAGGTTGAGCCAAGACGTCAGTTTATTGAAGAAAACGCACAGTATGTTACAAACTTAGATGTATAGGGAGGTGGATTTGAATGGCTAAAAAGAAAAATTACGAGGATTCTCATTTCGAGGAATACTTAGATACCCAGACTATTGTTGATGTTGATATTGAACAGAGAATGAGAGAGGCGTTCATAGACTATGCGATGAGCGTTATTGTTGCCCGTGCTCTTCCCGATGTGCGCGACGGCTTAAAACCCGTACACAGAAGAATTTTATATGCTATGTATGAAGAGCATTTAACAGCAGATAAGCCTTTCTTCAAATCCGCTACCACCGTAGGTAATGTTATCGGTAGATATCATCCTCACGGTGACGCTTCCGCATACGATGCACTTGTTCGTATGGCACAGGACTTTTCCCTCCGTTATCCCTTGATTGACGGTCACGGAAACTTCGGTTCTGTTGACGGCGTCCCCCCTGCTGCATACCGTTATACCGAAGCAAGAATGAGCAAAATTGCAAATATACTCCTTTCGGATATAGAAAAAAATACAGTTGATTTTATTCCCAACTTCGACGAAAAAAGAACAGAGCCTACCGTTCTTCCCACAAGAATTCCCACCCTTTTAATAAACGGAAGCTCGGGTATTGCAGTTGGTATGGCAACCAATATTCCGCCTCATAACTTAACAGAGGTTTTAGACGGTGCCATAGCACAGATAGACAACCCCTTTATTTCGGTTGAAGAGCTGATGGAATATGTTAAAGGCCCCGACTTCCCCACTAAAGCTATGATTATGGGCAGAAGCGGAATAAGAGCGGCATATAACACAGGTAAAGGAAAAGTTATAGTTCGTGCAAAAACAGAAATAGTTGAGCATAAAGACGGTTCATCTTCGATTATCGTTACCGAGCTTCCCTATCAGGTTAACAAGAAAATGCTTGTTGAATCTATTGCTGAGCTTGTTAAGGAAAAGAAAATCGAAGGTCTTCACGATATTGACGACCATTCCTCCGACCGTGTAGGAATAAGACTTGAAATCTCTCTGCAGAGAGGAGTAAATGCTCAGGTTGTTTTAAATAAGCTTTACAAATTCACAAGACTTCAGGACAGTTTTTCCATAAATATGCTTGCAATCGTTGACGGCAAGCCGCAGATTATGGGTCTTAAGGAAATTTTAGATAACTATATCAATTTCCAGAAAGAGATTGTTACAAGAAGAATTAAATTCGACCTTGATAAAGCTCTCGCAAGAATGCACATTTTAGAAGGCTTAAGAATTGCTCTTGCAAATATTGACGATGTTATCGCTGTTATAAGAAGTGCATACGATGATGCAAAAGAAAAATTAATGGAGAGATTCGGATTTTCCGAAATTCAGGCGCAGAGCGTTCTCGATATGCGTCTTGCACAGCTCCAGAGATTAAACGGCGAAAAGATAGATGCAGAATATGCTGACCTTGAAGCAAAAACAAAAGAATACAGAGAAATTTTAGCCGACGAAAAGAAACTCCTTGAATTAATCAAACAGGAGCTTACCGAAATCAAGGAAAAATACAGCGACGAAAGATTAACTTCAATAGAGCCGGGTATTATTGATATCGAGGACGAAGATTTAATCGAAGAGGAAGAGGTTGTTATAACAAAAACACACTTCGGTTATGTTAAAAGACTTGCGTCCGATACCTACCGCACACAAAGAAGAGGCGGTGTTGGTGTTTCGGGTCTTTCAACAAGAGAAGAAGATTTCGTTGAAGAAATGTTCGTAACCTCAACCCATAACTATATTCTCTGGTTTACAAACAAGGGAAGAATGTTTAAATTAAAAGGTTATCAGATTCCCGAAGGCTCAAGAACCTCAAAGGGTACTGCTATCGTTAACCTTTTAAATCTCGAAAAAGATGAAAAAATCTCCACCGTTATCCCCTTGAAGGCTTTTGAAGAGGGTAAATATTTAACTATGATAACAAGAAACGGTGTTGTTAAGAAAACATCCTTAGACAGCTACGATTCCAACCGTTCGGGCGGTCTTATAGCTATAAGATTAGACGATGACGACCAGTTAATCAGAGTTCTTTTAACAGACGGTAACAACGATATTGTTTTAGGTACTCATAACGGTATGGCTATCCGCTTTAACGAAGAGGATGCAAGACCCTTAGGAAGAGTTTCAAGAGGTGTAAGGGGTATCCGTCTTAAAAAAGACGACTATGTTGTAGGTGCCTGCCTTGTTAACGATACCGAGGAAATGCTTGTTATTTCCGAAAACGGTATGGGTAAACGAACCGGCTTTGACGAATATAAGAACCAGTCAAGAGGCGGTATGGGTGTAAGAACCTATAAGATTAGCGATAAAACAGGTAATGTTGCCGCAATCAAGGCAATCAATAATAATATGGACCTCTTAATGATTACCTCTGAGGGTGTTATCATAAGAACTGCAGCAGAGGGTATTTCAACTCTCGGCCGTTCCACCTCGGGCGTAAGAATTATGAAATTAAAAGATGGCGTTAAGGTTGTTTCGGTTGCAACTGCAGAAAAAGAGGAAGAAGCAGAGGCAGTTGAGCAAACGACAGAAGAGAATTAGGAATTAATTAAATGCAGAATTGAAAATTGATAATGGAAAATGGAGAGTTAAGGTGTGCTTTGCACAAATTTAATTCGTCGGCTCTGCCGATACCTTACCTCTTCACTTAAAAAACATCCAAAGGATGTGTAACTATGGAATATAAAAATATTAAAGCCGTAATTGTAAAAGAGAACAAATACAACGAAAAGGACAAGATGCTTACTGCCATTACAGACTGTATGGGTAAAATAAGCATTTCGGCAAAGGGGGTATCTTCGCATACCTCCAAGCTTTCGGGCGGAATTTCTATTAATGCGGTTTCCGAAATAGAATTAAGAGAGTCAAATAACGATATTTTTATTTTAACAGGTGCAAAAAAGCTTATTTCCTTTGATAATTTAACAAAGGATCTTGAAGCGGCATCCTATGTAAATTATTTAACCTCTCTTGCGGCAGACCTTTTTCTTCCCGAAGAGCCTTTTCCTGCTCTTTTTAAGCTTCTTGTAAATACGGTTTATCTTATCGACTCGAAAAAGAAAAGCTACGAGCTTTTAAAAGCCATTTTTGAGCTTCGTTCAATGGCAATTTCGGGATATTCCATAGACCTTTCCTATTGCGGCTTTTGCGGTAAGGAAGAAATTAAGGGAATAAACCTTTTTGAAGGTGCAGGTCTTTGTGAGGATTGTCTTGAAAGCTACGGCGGAACAAAGACATCTTCTCATATTTTTGCCGCAATAAATCATATAATGACAAGCGAGGATAAAAATTTATTCTCATTTACACTGGGTGCGGAAGAAACCAAAAATCTTTCACGCCTCTCGGAGGAATATGTTAAGCTTTGTATGGAAAAGGAATATTCCTCACTTTCCTATTTAAGAAAAATCCAGAAAGGAATGTGAAAAAATGCAGCCTCTGGCAGACCGATTAAGACCCTCTACCATAAATGAGGTTGTAGGTCAGAAACATCTTCTTTCGGAAGGTAAAATTTTAAGAAATATAATAGATTCGGGAAAGCTTACCAATATGATTTTCTACGGTCCGTCCGGAACGGGAAAAACAACCGTCGCAAATATTATTGCAAAGGCATCCCAAAAAAAGCTTTATAAGCTTAATGCAACCAATGCCTCGGTTTCGGATATCAAGGATATTATAGACGAGCTTTCGGGATTTGAGGGAATAAACGGAGTCCTTTTATACCTGGACGAAATACAGAACTTCAATAAAAAACAACAGCAGTCACTTCTGCAGTTTATTGAAGACGGAAGTATAACATTAATCGCTTCCACTACAGAAAATCCTTATTTTTATGTTTATAACGCAATTTTGTCCCGCTCAAATGTTTTTGAATTTAAACAGATAGAGCCGGAAGAAATAGTAATTGCCCTAAAAAGAGCTGCAGAAACCCTGGAGGGTGCAAGCTTTTCAGAAGATGCCTTAAAAGAGATAAGTGCAAGAAGCGGCGGAGATGTCCGTTCAGCTCTGAATTTAATGGAGCTTTTGTATATCTCGGTGCCCGACGGCAGAATAACCGCAGAGTCGGTTGAAAATGCCACCTTTAAAAAAAGTGTGAGATATGATAAATCGGGCGACTCTCATTACGATATATTAAGTGCCTTTCAGAAATCAATAAGGGGATCTGACCCCGATGCTGCACTTCATTATCTTGCAAGACTCATAGAAACAGGCGATTTCAAATCGGCTATGAGAAGACTTCTTGTAATTGCAAGTGAGGATATAGGAATGGCTTATCCCAATGCGGCGGCTATTGTAAACTCTCTTTGCAATTCCGCGCTGATGCTGGGACTTCCCGAAGCACGGATTCCCCTTGCCCAGGCGGTTATCTTACTTGCTACCGCACCAAAATCAAATTCGGTTATCTGTGCCATTGACGATGCAATATCAGATATAAATAATAAAGACTGCGGAGATATTCCTCCACATCTTAAAGACGCTCACTACGGCGGAGCCGAAAAGCTGGGCAGGGGATTAACATATAAATATCCCCACAGCTTTCCCGGAAATTATGTTGTTCAGCAGTATCTTCCCGATAATATAAGAGATGCCGTTTATTATGAATACGGCGATAATAAAAACGAAAAAGCAATAAAAGAATACAGAGATAAGTTTTTCAAAAAGGGCTGATGCCCTTTTTGAAATTCCGAGGCAAGTATGTTAATGTAATTAGGCACGTCCCTAAAAACAGAAAGGGTTAAATAAATGAAAAGGAAAATAGTATCCATACTGATTGTTTTAACATTAATATTTTCTTACATACCGTCTTTTTCTTACGAAACTTACGGTGATTTTTCATATATTCTTGAAGGTGACGAGGTTGTAATAACAGGCTATACGGGAAATTCTTCAACTGTTAATATCCCCTCAAGAATAGAGGGAATGAATGTTGTAAAAATTTCGTCCTTTGCTTTTGCATACAAGGATATAACGGCGGTAACAGTTCCTTATACTGTAAAAACAATTGAAACAGGAGCATTTTATTTTTGTAATTCATTAAAATCGGTAAACATTTCAGAGGGTACGGTTTATATAAAAGACCGTGCCTTTTCGGGTTGTATATCTTTAAATAAAATAACCCTGCCTGAATCTCTTTTATATATCGGTGCAGAGTCTTTTTCGGGATGTAATTCCCTTTTAGAAATAACGATACCCGGCAGTGTTGAATATATCGGTCTTGATTCCTTTTATGATATGAATGAAGATTTTGTGTTATACGGATATGATAATTCCATAGCATATGACTATGCCATAGAAAACGGATTTTCATTTGAAAGCCTTGGAGAATATGAAAGAGAGTATATTGCATCGGGGATTATAGGCGATATTGAATGGTCAATATCAATGCTCGGTGTTTTTAAAGCAGAGGGAAGCGGTGAGCTTTCATGGACCGACAGTATTTATCCGCCCTGGAATGAATACAGCGAGGATATAAAAACAGTTGAAATCAAAGAGGGAATTACCTCCGTCGGACAATATGCTTTTTATAACTGTGAAAATTTAACTTCGGTAAGCTTACCCGAAAGCATTGAAAAAATTGAAAGATATGCTTTTTCGGGATGTATAAAGCTTGCTAATATAAATATTCCGTCAAATATCTCGGAAATAGGAGATTTTTGCTTCGAAGACTGTGCGGGTATAAAATTTATAGCTCTGCCCGATTCGGTAACTTATCTCGGTCAGTATGCTTTTTCGGGCTGCTCATCACTTCTTTCGGTTTCTCTTTCTGAGGGCATAACCGAAATTAAAGACTCTTTATTCTATAACTGCAGTAAGCTCAAAAAAATTGAAGTTCCCGAAAGTGTAAAGTATATTAATAACTATGCTTTCGGCGGATGCTCAAATCTTTCACAGATAATTTTGAATGACGGACTTTTAAGTATTTATAACTATGTATTTTCGGGTTGTAATTCTCTTTCAGAAATAAGCTTCCCGAAAACTGTATCATATATAGGCGATGAGCTTTTCAGACAAAGCACATCAATTCCCGTTATAAAGGGGTATAATAAGAGTGTTGCAGAGGAATTTGCAACCGAAAACGGATACACCTTTGAAAGTCTCGGCGACCTTCCCGTTGAAATAATTCATGAGGGCGAATGCGGAGATAATATAACCTTTACCCTGGATACATACGGAAAGCTTATTCTTTCGGGAAGCGGAAAAACATATGATTACAGCTCGGGGAATACTCCCTGGGCAAGCTATACCGTATCTGAAATAGTGGTTGAAAGCGGTATAACCTATCTCGGTGATTATATTTTTGCAAATACCGCCGCAGAAAAAGTAACTTTAAAAAGCGGTCTTACAGAAATCGGATATTATTCTTTTTCCTCAATGAGAAACCTTACCGAAATAGAAATCCCCGACGGTGTTACAACCATCGGAAGCTGTGCTTTTTACAGATGCACAAATCTTTTAAGGGTTAATATTCCCGATACCGTCATATCAATAGCTTATGATTATTATACATTTTCTTTCAGAGCCTGTAATTCAGAGCTTGTAGTTTACGGCTACAGCGGAAGTGCGGTTGAGTATGCCTGCGAGGAGAATAGTGTTTCCTTTTCGGGTGTTCCCTATACTTCTGAAAAAATTGTCCTTTCGGGCAAATATGAAAATATAAATTACACTATATCAAATAAAGGCAAGCTCGTTTTATCTGCGGATAGCGGTGCAAAGCTTGTTTCATATTATGATTATCCCTGGAATTCAATAACAACAATTCTTCAAATTGAATTTAATGAAAATATAACCGAGCTTGGATACAGAAGCATCAGTAATTACGGTTTATTGAAAAAGGTTACTTTTTCGGGTTATGTCAATAAAATAGACGAAGATGCTTTTTTCATCTGTTCCGACAATTTTGTTGTATCTGGTTATAACGGCGGTGCGGGAGAAGAGTTTGCAAAGCTTAATGGATATACATTTGAAAGCCTCGGCGACCTTCCCGAGATGGTAATAGCAAGCGGAAATTATTCTGATACTGTAACATGGGAAATAACAAATACAGGGATTTTAACAGTTAAGGGCGAGGGAGAAATTCCCGGCGGTACTCCCGAATGGTATGGAAATTACGCAAATATTGTTAAAAAGGTTATCATAACTGATGGAATAACAAAAATCGGCTCAAGTGCTTTTGAATATGCAGACGGCATAACTGAGGTTGTTGTTCCTTATACTGTTTCTCAAATAGAATATTATGCCTTTTCATATTCGACTCTGATAAAGGGGTTAAGCGGCTCGGTTGCAGAATACTGGGCAGAAGAGCAGGGCTATAGCTTTGAAAGTATAGGAGAAATGCCCCAGGGAGTTATACTTGCAACCGAAGAATGCGGAAATAATGCGGTATATACTCTTTATACAGACGGAAGACTTGTAGTTTCGGGCACAGGCTCGGTTTATAATACAATTAATTATTATCACAGGAAGATAGTTAAATCGGCGGTTATCGAAGATGGGATAACCTCTTTTAGCTGCGACTTTTTCAGCGAGTGCATAAATCTTTCCTCGGTTGAATTTTCAAAAACCGTATCGGGATATTCAAACGGTCTTTTTATGAATTGCTCATCTCTTACAAAGGTAACGCTTCCGCCCTTTACCACATTAAGCAACTATCTGTTTTATAATTGCAGTTCCCTTACCGAGGTTGTTGTTTCAAGCGGAACTACCTATCTTCAGAGTATGGTTTTTTATGACTGTCCTCTTCTTGAAAAAATAGTTCTTCCCACATCGGTTACAAGTATTGCAAGCAACTTTGCACAAAATTGTTCGGATAATCTTATTATCTACGGCTATGACGGCTTAACAGTGAAGACCTATCTTAAAAACTACGGCTATACCTTTGTTTCTCTCGGAAAAGAGCCTTTTACAGGCGCATCGGGAGTTTATAACAATTTTAACTGGAGTATAACTGCTGACGGTGTTTTCACTATTTCGGGAGACGGCAATATTTATGAAACCTATTCAGATTATCCCTGGAGCAAATATAAAGATGATGTTGTAAAAGCGGTCTTTTCAGAGGGCATAACCAATCTGCCGATGAGTTGTTTTTATAACTTCAGCGCACTTACGGAGGTTGTTATTCCTGAATCGGCTTTATATATTGGCTCGGATGCCTTTTCAAACTGCAGAGCATTAAATAAAATAAATATAAATGACGGACTTCTTGAAATAAGAAGCTGGGCTTTTAACGGATGCAGCTCCTTAAAGGAAATAACAATTCCCGTTAATACAACTATAGGAAATTATGCTTTTTCAAGCGGCATAGTAATAAGAGGCTATACAGGAAGTCCCGCATACCGCTATGCAATGAAAAATTCATTGGAGTTTGAAAGTCTCGGAGTTCTTGAAAAAGAAGTTGTAAAAGAGGGCAAATGCGGAGAGTATATAACATGGACCTATAATAACTACGGCGAGCTTATTATCTCGGGCGAGGGTTATATGTATGACTGGTATGATAACAACTCACCCTGGCGTGAGCTTTCGGTTGAAAAGGTAATCATTGAAGAAGGGATTTACTATATCGGAGCATATGCCTTTTACGGAATGAATTCCATATATTCCTTAAGTCTTCCCGAAACTCTATGGGAGGTAGGGGAGTATGCCTTCTATGACTGCTACAGAATTCCCTTTATCTATATGCCGGAAGACCTCCATTATATAGGAAACTTTGCATTTAATGGGGTAACTTATGGTATGGCACTTAAAGAAAATGTTGAATATATAGGTCCCAATGCCTTTTCGTACGGAAGAATATATGCAGAGCCGGGGGGATATGTTGAATATTATTGCAGCGATAAAGACAATCTCACTTTTATTCCCGCATATTCCGAGGGTGAATGCGGTGATTATCTCACATGGAGCTTTGATATATACGACAGAACTCTTAATATAGAGGGCTTCGGTGTGATGTATGACTATGCGGATGATTACGGTTGGAGCATTGCCCCCTGGTATGAAATGAGAGGGGATATCGAAGAAATAAACCTTTCGGACAATATTGTTTATATAGGAAGATGTGCTTTTGAATCCCTTATGTATGCAAAAGAAATAGTTCTGCCATCAGCTCTTGACGGAATAGGCGACGGTGCATTTATAAATACACGGTTTAATGAAATAGAAATTCCTGACGGTTGTTCATTTATCGGAAACAGAGCTTTTGAAGCTACCTACATCAAAAAAATAACTATTCCCGAAAGTGTAATTGAAATGGGAGCGGAAGTATTTAATTATTCGGATGATATTGTAATTTATACTAAAAAAGGTTCCTATGTCGAGCAATATGCACGCGAATACAATATTCCTGTTGAATATTTAAAAGAAAAACCAGAAATAACATCAATAAATGCAGAGTATTATAAAAATGCAGTTGTACTTGTAGATGTTATCGTATCCGGCATTGATGGTTGTGCGGCATATTGTGCAGTCTACGGTGAAAATGATGAAATGCTTTCAATAGGGAAGCTTTATATAACCGAAAGCGGAGCGCGTGCGGAAATTCCTGTTGAAAACGCAAAAAGAGTAAAATGCTTTGTGTGGAACAGTCTTTCTGATATGACTCCCTTGTGTAATCCTATGGGAGCAGAGCTTATTTTAACAAACGGCAGTTCGTCAGGAACAGCAAC
Source organism: Clostridia bacterium (assembly GCA_045654825.1). Classification (GTDB taxonomy): domain Bacteria; phylum Bacillota; class Clostridia; order UMGS1840; family HGM11507; genus JAZQFU01. The sequence continues at coordinate 14,082 of JAZOOC010000146.1, forward strand.
AGGAGGGGCAGGTGGAATAAATGAATAGTATAAAAAGAATACTTTCCATATTACTTATATCGGCAATTATCACCTGTTCTGTTTCCATACCCCTTTTTGAAGAGGCAAAAGCAGCAGGCTTTGTGAATGATGTTGCAATAACATATCCCAAAGCTTCATATAACGGTTTTGTTGAACAGCCCACATACCAAATGCCTGAAGAAAATGCGGACGGATTTTTAAAAGATATTGCATATGACTTAAGCGGAAGAAGCGAGGACGGATTTATTCTTGCGCCCGAAAGAGAAATTCCTGTTATAAATGACGACGGCTTTATAAATCCCCTTGAAAGAGAGCTTCCTGAAATAAAGAATACAGGCTTTATAAACGAGGCTTCTCTGCCGTCATATAAAAACGGCGGTTTTATCGGAGAAATCACAGACCCGCCATCAAAGGCTAAAGAAATTTCATCTGCCGAGGAGCTTGCATCAATATCTTCGGGTAAATATGTTTTAACAAAGGATATTTATCTCGACGGGTTTAATAACGGAGAATGGATTCCCATAACTCCTACAGGAGCAGTTGTGCTTGACGGACAGGGCTATAAAATATATAACCTCAATATACCTGCAAATTCAAACGAACAATATGCAGGTCTTTTCGGGTACTGCGAATACGGAATTAAAATTTCCAACCTCGCACTTTTAAAAACTACCGACAGCAGCATAACCGTTACTCCAAGATATAAGGAAATGGTATATGCAGGCAGTCTGGTTGCATACGGAAATGCAACTTTATATAACTGTTATTCTGAAATTCCCGTAATTGTTTCGGAAAGCAGTTCATCAGAATATGTGTATGCGGGCGGACTTCTCGGATATTCTGATGCAGTTATTGATAAATGCGGATATAAGGGAGAGGTCACTCATAATTCCGGTAACTATAAAGTATATCTCGGCGGTCTTGTGGGTAAGGGTATGGTTATGCTCTCCGACTGTATTAACAGCGGCAAAATAAGCGGCGGAAACGCGGGCGGTCTTATCGGCTGCGGAAGCGGTAATATTTTAAGCTCGGTAAACTACGGAGAAATTTCAGGTCTTAACGCAGGCGGAATAATTTCAAAAGGAATGAATTCTCTTCTTAAAATTATTAACTGTATAAACAGCGGTGATATAGGCGATATATCTTACGGCACTTTTACAAGTAACGCAGGGGGTATCTGCGGTATTGCTGATGGTATAAATCTTATAAACTGCGTGAATGAGGGAAATATTGATACCAAAGGCACGGGAAGTGCAGGCGGTCTTGTCGGCTCAACAACCGAGCTTGATATAAGCTACTCTGTTAACCGCGGAAATATAAATCTTGACGAAACAGCAGATGCAATTTCGGGGGTAACCTCAATTTACGGTGCAAACGGACAATCAGGCGGACTTTGTGCAAGTGCGGAAACCGCCTCTATATATGATTCTTATAATACAGGAAAAATTGCAGGTATCTATGCGGCAGGTATTCTTACATACGGTCAGCTGTCTGCGAAATATCTTGTTAACGACGGACAGGTTACAGGTCTTAAAATGTCGGGCGGTATCGGAGCGAGAGTAGACATTTTTGGAGAAAACTTAAAAAATACAGGGGAAATAAGAGGCGGATGCTATCTTTATGAGGATGCAGATTATGCCAATACAGATACAGAAACCAAGATGGGCGGTATAGTTGCATCATACCGGTGGAGAGAAAGCGGAAGCTATCTTTTCAACTGTCTTAATGAGGGTAAAATAATCGGAAATGATGTAAGCGGATATCTTTTAAAACAGCCTGCTCTGGGCGGTATCGGCGGTGAGCTTCTTGATTTTACAATATCTGATTGTGTAAACAAAGGCGATATAGAAATCACAAATGTAAGAAGATTTCCCGAAGCCGAAGCGGGTGGTATCGTTGGTGCGGCAGACAGTGTTGAAAACTGTTTAAACTACGGGAATCTTTCGGGAGCGCCTCTTAGCGCGGGAATAGTGCCAATGGCGAATGCCTCATCAAAAGAGGATGCAGAAAAGATAATTAACTGTCATAATTTCGGCTCGGTTTCGGGCGAATATGTTTCGGGTATCGGCTCTGCAACCGAAAAAATATCCGATTCAAGAAATTTCGGCAAGCTTTCGGGAAGCGTCTATATTGAGGGTATAGGCTCTGCGGATGAAATATATAATTGTTTGAATGCGGGAAATCTTGAGTCACTCGACTATGCAGCTTCAATATACGGAATTTCAATGAAAAACAAAAATATTTCCTTTGCAAGAAATACAGGTAAAATAAATCCCGAAGCTGAATATTACCATGGAGTGACTGTAACCTGTTCAGTTTCCGGTATATCGGGAGAAACCGGGGGTACGGTTAAATATTGTATAAATCAGGGTGATATAAAGGGCTTCGGTGCAGAAGATATTTCGGGTATTGCGCTAAATGCCTCCCGTATTGAAAATTCAATCAATATCGGAGACATTATAAGCTTTAATGACGCTGTGATTTCGGGTGTCGGAAATGCCCCCGAAATATATAACTGTGCAAATAACGGAGATATAACCGCAGACCATGATTATGCAGGTATATTAGCAATAGGTAAAGGAAACAATATTTCCTATTGTATCAATAAAGGTAAAATTTCATCCTCGGAATATAATTTCGTTGATGCTATGGGAATAGGTCATGCTGAAACAAAAATAAGCTTCTGCATAAACGAGGGAGAAATGACGGGACTTTCCCGGGGTCACGGCATAGGCTCAGCGCCTTTGATTGAATACTGTGCAAATGAGCTTTCTATTAGTGGAGCAGAGGTATACGGTGTGGGAATTTCTGAGCATGTTTTATCCTCTTATAACAAAGGAAAGCTTACCGCCTCGGAAATAGCTGTCGGTGTAAGTGGCGGCGGTCTTGCCGAAAACTGCTTCAATACGGGAGCTTTGAGCGGTGCTCTGGTTTCGGGAGTTATCGAAACAAGCGGAGAAATAATTAATTGCTATAATTCGGGTAATATAATCTCGACGGGAAAAGCCGCAGGTCTTTGTCTTGATGATGCGACTATAACAAACTCCTTTAACAGAGGAAATATTTCTGCAGTCGGTGAGGCATACGGACTTTCTTTTACCGCTTCCGAAATAATCAATTCATATAACAGCGGAAGCATGAATGTAAACGGATATAAGGCGGCGGGTCTTGTAAATACCGCAGGAAATATTTTAAACTGCTATAATTCGGGTAGTGTAAGCGGTTGCGAAACTGTTTCGGGTATAGCATATACTGCAACAAATATAATCAATACATATAATTCGGGATATATCGGCGGAACAAAATATGCTGCAGGTATAGTAATAAAGGATTTCTATCAGATTACCAACTGCTATAACAGCGGTGCGGTTTCCTCAAAGAGCGAAACATCAGCCTCTGCGGGCGGACTTGCCATTAATAACAAGGCGTATTCCAAAATACCCGACTGTGTCAATAAAGGAGCATATGTTACCGCATCTGCAGGCGGAGATTTCAACGCATATACAGGAGGTATAATTGCCCAAACAGGTTATATTACCGGAAGAACACCCCTTTATATTTCAAATACAACAAATACTGCGGCTTTAAACTGCTATACAAAAGAAACTGCATATGTAGGCGGTATTACAGCGGTTGCAAATTATGATTATGATAATAATAACGAAGTAGTTACATATTATCCCGACCTTAATATAGACAGAATATCATTAAGCACGGGAAGAATCAGCTATACCTGTAAAACCGAATATAAATCAAACGGCGAAATTAAAGAATATGTATTCAAAGGAAATATTTTCGGCGACGGTATGTTATTATATACCTCCAAAAACTATCCGACGGGTATTTCTCTTTCGGGTGCAAAAATTCTGATGTCGGGTAATAAAACAATACTTACAGCAATTTTAACTCCTGACGAGGAAGACCTTGAAGATGATATTATATGGGCTTCGGATAATCCATCGGTTGCAACTGTTTCCGCAGATGGAACGGTTACGGGTATCTCGGAGGGCGAAGCGGTTATTTCCGCTACAACCGAAAACGGTCTTACCGCTTATCATAATATAAAAGTATTGGAAAATGCCGTTGAGGTTATTGTTTACGGCTTCCGCAAAGGAGAAGAATATAAAAGCTATCCTTTAGAGAATGCACAGGTTGTAATCGGTGGTGTGACGGGATATACCAATGAAAACGGCTCAGTTATTTTCAGCCGTAAAGATTTGCTGGAGGGTGCATCTGCAAAAATAAATGTTTCCTGCGGCGATGAATATATGGAGGTTGAAGACAGTGTTCTGCTCCTTCCGACCTCACTTCCCAAACAGACTTTAAGATATTATCTCGAATATAAAACAGAGCCGATATATATTAAGAAAGCATCCATAATAGTCGGCGGAACGGCTAATGACCTTTTAAACGACCCGGGTATTATTGCAGTTCCTCTGCTTGATGAAAAGGGAGAGCAGGATCAAACGGCATATCCTTTCGATATAGAAATAGACTGGCATAAATGCACAGAAAATGTTTCAGAAAGAACAGTTTATATTGAGGGAACAGAAAGCGGAAACAGGGTTTATCTTTCCGAGGGTATAAGCCACAGTGTTATTGCGGATAAATTCGATGTTGACGAGCCGCTTATATTGGTTGCAAAAACTCTTGATAATGAGGGCAACCCCGTAAGCGTAAGCAAAAAAATTCCGCTTACCGTAAAAATATTATATTTAAGTATTAATGTAGGAAGTACCCCTGTCGAAAGTTTGAGCAATATATATTTTATGAAAGATATGGGTGTAGGACTCGGAATGGGCGACCTTTCTGAAGGCGCATCCGAAAAAGCTTATAAAAGCGGTGTGCTTACCATTGAGTTTGAAGTGGGTGACGAGGATTCAACACCGGTTCCGATGAAAGTATTCCAGGGTAAAAGCTCGGTAAAGGTCGGACTTAGCGGAGAGCTTAAAATTCCTCTTAAGGATATATATGAAGCGGAATGGAGCGGTACTGTTACCGCATCTCTTTCCAAAGGCGTTGAAGGAACAACCCCCGATAAAAAGAAAAAAGAGGATAAGAATAACAACAGAGCAAAGCTTTTTGAGCATGAACATAATATGCTGATTTCGGGAATACCCTGCTTTTTCCGTTTCGGTCTTTCTGTCGGAGCAAAGGCATCTATCACCTTTGCAGGACCTTATGATAAGGTGCAGGCGGCATCGGGCAGTATAGCTGTAACAGGCGGTGCTGAAATTAAAGGCGGTATCGGCGGTAAAGTAAGCGACAATATACAGGCGGAGTTCGGGCCGAAAGGAAGTCTTGAGGTAGAGTTCCCCGTAATTTTAACACTTGAGAACGGTGAAACCGCAATGGAATTTGATCCCTCAATCACAGGCTCAATTTCTGCAGAGCTTATAGTAAAAGCGGGAATTGTGGATATGAAGGGCGAGATTGACTTAGGAAGCTTCAGATGGTCAAAAGCCGGAATGGAATGGGATCATATATTAAAACCCGATACCGTAAGATTTGAAAATATGCCCTCGTTAAGTAACAGAATAACTCCTGTAGGCAGAGGATATAAAGCTAACGGCGGCGGTTTTTCGGGAAACAGTTTAAGACTGTCTGCCCTTTCGGATAATAATGCAATAAGAACTCCCCAAACTCTCTATTCCAATATAATAAAATGTGCAGACGCAAAAATAACTCTCTTAAACGGAAATCCGGTAATTCTTTATACAGAGGATAACCTTTTAAGAGACGAAACCAACGGTCTTACTGCTGCTTATTCAGTATATGAAAACGGTATGTGGTCCGAGCCTTCCTTTATTTCGGACGACGGCACTATGGATACCGATATCTCTGCCGACGGAAAATTTGCGGTCTTTGAAAATTCAAAAGAAATTTTCAGTGAGGATTATACTCTCGATGAGCTTCTTATGAATAATGAAATTACTGCGGCTGTTAAAACTATAGACGGCTATGAGGTAAATACTCTTACCAATAATAATATATATGATTTTGGTGCAAAGGTTAAATCCTTAAATGATAAAGGAGTTGTTGCGTGGCTTTCAAATACAGCTTCGGATATAACCTGTGAAAGAGGAGTAACATCTCTTAATTATTCAGTTTATGAAAACGGCTGGCAGGAAGTTAAAACTGTTGAGAATATCGGCAAAGTAACAAATCTTAATCTGGTATACGATAATGATACTCCGGTTATAGTTTATAAAGATTCGGATAACATTCTTTATACTCTTTATGTTGGCGAAGATTCCCCGACCGTTTATGCCGAGGGTGTGGGAAGATACGATTTCGATATTTCGGATAACGGTGTTATTCTTTCTTATTTCGATGAAGAGGGAATTCTTCATATAATGAATAACGGCGTTTTAGAAAAATCCGTTCAGACTGAATTTACAGGCTCGGAAAATCCCGTTATAGCATCGGGAGATAATTCGGCAAATATTTTCTGGCTGGAAGAAAGCGGAATTTTCTATGTTTCAAACGCAGAGGGAGAATGGAGCGACCGTCTTTGCTTTGTAAATTCCGAGGGGGATGCTTCGGGATTGTCCTGCGTGTTTAAACAAGACGGAAGCTATATATTAACATACTTTGATGAATATGAGGATATCTGCAATCTTAAATATATTGAAGCTTTCCCCGGAGCAGATATTATGCTTTCGGATGCAGAGGCGGATTATAATGCCGACTCACAGCTTGAAATAACAGCCGAGCTTTTCAATAACGGCGATAAAACAATATACGGCGGTAATCTCTTTGTTTATGATGAAGATGTAATTATCGGGTCGGTGAGATTTAACGACGAAATAAAACCGGGAGCTGTTAAACAGATTAAATTTGCTTCGGATATTATAGAAACTGCCGTGAGAAAAGAATATTTAATAAAAGCAGTTTGTGAAGAAGATTGTCTTACAGATAATAACGAAGAAACCATAATTGCAGGAAATAAGGATATAAAACTTTCCGCCTGCGGTTTCAAAACCGACCCGCTCGGTGGCGAGCAGCTGTATGCCGATATAGAAAATGCAGGCTCGGTAATAATCGAAAGCAGTAAAATAAAGGTGTATGAAAATTCAGTTGAGAATGAACCTCTCGCTGAGGTAGAGCTCGGCGAGCTTATGCCGGGAGAAATTGCACCCTTAAAGCTTGATATTATTCAGAATCCCTCTGTAACCTATATTGTTATTGTTGAAACTGAAAATGATGACAATGAAGCAAATAACGATAAATTAATCTGTTACGACAGACTGATTTCGGATGACAGCTATAATCCTCTTTCATATAATAAGGATACAGGAGTTTTATCAGCAACAATTAAAAAGGAAAATCTTCTTTTAACATCGGGAAAGCTTATTACTGCAGTTTATTCGGGCGGTAATATGAAATATATGCTCAATGAACCTTTTGTAATCACAGAGGATGAAATAATAAAGGAAATTCCTTTAACAGATATACAAACAGGCGATACAATAAGAGTGATGATATGGAACGATTTTTCAAATATGATGCCGCTTTGCGAAATAATGGCGGTCAATGTTAAATAAAAAGGGCGGAAACGCCCTTTTTTAATTAGGAATGAGGAATGAGGAATTAGGAATGAAGGATAGCTCATGCCATTCGGCGAGCTATTAAATGCAAAACGCAGAATGCAGAATGCAGAATTAAGGTGTCGGCAATGCCGACGGAATTAATTTTGGGCGAAGCACACCTTAATTCCTAATTCCTCATTCCTCATTCCTAATTTTAAAAAGCACAACATCTTGTGTTTTTTAAAAATCATTTCTAGAATTTATTGGGTCAATAAAAAAAATTAAAAAAATTTTAAAAAAAGTGTTGACAAAAGGATTTGAAAGTGTTATACTAATCAAGCTGTCGCACAAAACGGCGGTTAAAATACACAAAGAAAATAAATATTTTCAACAAAAAGTATTGACAAACCAAAGTCAGTGTGGTAGAATGAAATTCCTCGCTAAAAAGCGAGACGGTCTTTGAAAATTAAACAACATGAATGGTCCTTGAAATTCTAATGAGAATTTAAAGTACAAACCAAGTACAAACAAGGTAATA
>JAZOOC010000147.1:0-21306 GCA_045654825.1 Clostridia bacterium
AAATGAAATTACTCCGCCTTCCTCAGTTGCTTTTTTTGTTGCAACAAGTCTTCCGTTTTTCTTTATCTGCCATTCGCCTGCATTTAAGCCCGAAACGGTATAAATCAAATCTGAGCCGTATGAATTTCCTTTAACGGTTACCGTTTCGGAAGTTCTTTCCTTTACCTTATTAAAATACACAACTCTGTCTTTAATCTGAACACCGATTAAATTTTCTGTTTCAAGGTAGGAAGCCTCAAGGGGAGTCGGATTTAAAGTGTTATCCGCAACCTGTAAAACATTAAGAAAGTAATTTTCTTCTGCGCTTTTTTGAGGTGAAACTTCTATTCTCCATTCACCGTTTTCAAAATCGGTTTCGGTAACAGCTTTATAGTTCTTGCCGTCTTCTTCGCTGCCTACCCAATACTCCTTACCCTCTCCGCCAATCTTTTCTATTAATAAATCGTCGGACTTGGGAAGTAATGTTTCGTTGATAAGTCTGCCGTTATATCCTAATTCTGTTCTTCTTATTGTTGTTTTATTTCCGGAAATTTCGGGTTCCTCCTGTGAATGAAGAAGCCATGTTTTCTTAAATGAAGCATCCGAGGATTTTACTCTGTCGAAAACAACAAGTGCTCCGGGATAAACATCGTCAAAGAAGTTTAAAAACATAAATGCTCTGGAATAATCTTTCACCTTGCTTGTATAAGCTTTGGTTAAATCCCCTTCCAGATAAGAGTACGACGGAGAATTAAGACTATCTCCCCAGTCATATCCTAAAACATCGCCGTATACAAAGGTTTCATCATTTGAAAATTCGTCAAAGGTTCTGAAACGGTCAGGAAAATCAACTGCTCGCTGTCCGCCGTCATTAGCCTCACCCATTACGGGTTTTTCATTTGGATCATATACAAGCATTGCATTATGAGCAATGGTTCTGTGATGATAGTTAACATCGTGACTGCTTCCGCTTTCAACCTTTGTTACAAGGTTACCGTTTTCATCTTCAAATGGAAGTCCGTTATATACTCCCGAATCTATCGCAAGAGGTCCTTTATAATAAATTTCAAAATTTCCCGAATCAAGATGCTGATGGCTTCTTGTTATATGCTCGGAAATTTTCATTGATACCATCATTGTATTGGCATCCATACCCTCATTCCAGCTTGTTCTTGCAGTCATAACTCCCTGCATATCGCCCGAATACATAGTTAATGGAAGCTCTTTTTGGTTTTTAACTCCCACCTCCGGTTTGTTCACTATAAGATATATTACCGGAGATAAGCCTGTGGAATTATTTCTTAAAAGAAGTGAGCTACGGAAAATTTCGTTTCTTATATATGGATTTTCATAATAATTTCCCGAAAGAAGAGCGATAGTTTCCATACTTATGTATTTTGTAAGAGGAGTGTTATACATATCTCCGTCCTGCATATGAGCACCGTCGGGTCTTCTTCTCATCACAAACTGATATGCCATATCTGCCTGCTTTTCAGAAATGAGGTTTCCTTTTCCAATTCCGTCGAGAAGATAGGTCATATACATTTCAGCGGTATATCTGTATTCGCCGTAGGAATCTCCCTGATTATGAAAGCTTGTATTATTATAATACCAGTTTCTTAAGGGAATATATTCGTCAAGCATTTTTCCCATTACAACATTATAAAATTCGGGAAAATCCTCACAGGATGCAATCGCAAAGGAAAGCATATCTCTCATTACCTGAAATTCGCTTTCGTGTCCGCTTGCCGTACCGTTTTGCTTAACGGGAGGCCAGCCTATCTCCATCATCTGACAATCGACTGTTACCTGATTGAAAATCTTCTTTTTCTGCTCTTGTGAAAGCAATGGATAACACCAGTCATAAACTTCTGCAGATACGAATATCTGATAACCTGCAGAACGGTAGGGAAATCCAAATTCGCTATGGTCTGTTGAGTTATAATGGTCGAAAAGTCCCTTAATTGCGTTATATCCGTAGGTTTCGTCTTGGGTTAAAAGATACATAAAAGCATTTGATTCAACATAGGCAAACGCAACATCGTTATTAAAGTTGCCCTGAAATACACCGCCTGTCGAAAGCTTTGTATTTTCTATAAGCTTTTCATAGGCTTCTTTATGTTCGTCGCAGTTAAGATTTGCTTTTACTTCGGCAAGTCTTTCACCATTTATCATAACTCTCGGTCTGCCTGCCGGCTTGAAATCGGGAGTACTGTAAGGGTTTCCTGTCGGAATATAGGAATTGTCTGAGGTTATTAAAATTTTATCCAATCTGAATTTTTGCTCTCTTACCGCGAAATTAAAATAATGTGTTCCTGCGGCTAACTTTCTGGTAGTAACTGCATGCCATTTATACTCAGTCGAAATTTCAGTTTCGTTATATTCATAGACTCCCCGGTCTAATGAAAACCATCCGCTATCTGAAGAACCGCCTGAAGCAAGCGCTCTTATCCAGAATGTATATGTATCCTCAACGGAAGTTTCAAATTTATAGCTGGCAGTCGGTTCGGTAATCAGAGAAGAATCAGCGAAAGACTTTGCTTCTTTTCCTTCTATTGCTTTACCGCCCGAAGCATTACTGTCGTCAATAATTTTGTAATTTGCTCCGGAAAAGTCAGGATTTTCGGCTTCAATTTCAAATGTTACATATGAACTGTCTGCAAAAACCGGGATAGAGAAAATCCCCGAAAGGATTGATACAATTATTAATAATGTAAGAATTCTTCTTAAATTAAAGTTCATATAAAATTCCCTTTTTATTCTTCTCTTTCATAATATTCCATTATTACCTGCGGCTGAACACTAATCATTTCATCACCTTTGGTATAAGTATCCGATGTATTTTCTTTTGTACCCATCTTGAACATAAGTTCATCACGGTTGTTTGTACTTTGTGTATACAAATCTACAAAAAATTGAGTAGCTCTATCAGTGTTGTCAGCCAAAAGAATTACTGTTACTTTTTCTTCATTGTTTTGTTTAGCTGTTTTGATTAAATCAGTTATATTTACTTCTTTTTCAACCCATTCACCTGTAGTATTGGCAGATTTATCAACAGTGAATGAATCAAAAGGTGTTGTTGCTATGATATCTTCAAGTCCAGGTCCTACAGTGTTAGCCGAAGCTTCAACAGCATTTATTCCGGTTTCAGCCCAGGAAAAATCTGTTTCTGAAAAAGCATAAGCATTTACTGTAAATGAGGAGGGGCAATACTCAGTTATATGATTGGCATTATAGAAGCATTGTCCTACAACAACTAATCTGACATCTTTTATAAGAGAAATATCATCAGGAAATTTAGTTACATCGACTTGAATCAATCCGCGTTTCAAAGTTCCGTTTCTGCCATTGTTCATCGGAGATCCATTATAAAGATTGGTATACATATATTTTCCGGTCGGAGTTGTATCACCGCTGTAATTTGTACGCGAGCAGGTATCCGCCGATATCGCATTTTCTACGATTTTTTCTTTAGCTTCAACTTCGTAAGAAATATTGTATATTCTTTCCTGCGCGTTTTTAAGATTAGGTTTAACGGTTATTGTTCTTGAAGCAAGAATATCAGTAGGGTCTTCAGCTGTCATTTCTATTGTAGCGCCAAGGTCATCTGCCTTAGCGATTATTGTCGGAATTGAATTGGGTAATTTGCTGAAACGATGTGTATAATTGTATTGGTTTTCATCGTTTTCATCCTGTGTGAAATCTTCAAATAAATCTATAGGTGTATTATTTACATTTAATTTATAAAGTGTATTTGTTGTACTTCCGTATTCTGCATGTCTTGAAAGTATATTAGGCTGACCGGGTAAAATACTGTTACGGTCGAAGCCGTTCCATATATATGCGTATATTTTGTAATCATTTTTATTTCCAAAATCAGGAGCTAAATCAAAAGTGAAAAATTCTGTTGCAACCGGTAGTTCTGTTTTGTCTGCCGGTGCAGAAACTGTTGCTGTTTTTATTCCTTTAAGATTATTGTTTTTATAAACCATTAAAACGAGAGTACAAGACTGTTCTCCCGTTCCGACATCTGTTCTTTTAACATTGCATAAAGCACGAACGCCACCACCCGCCATTGGTTCAGATATAGGGAGAGTGCCTGTTCTTCTTTTAAATTCGAATTTAAAAGAAGAAATCTCTATTCTGTCTGAATAATCGTCGTTAAAAAACAAATTAGCCGCACTTACGGGAATAATGCAAATAAATAATCCAATCAAAAGAATTACCGCAGTTAATTTTTTTATCATAATCTTTTCCTCTCTCTTCTTTGTTATTCTTACCGCCGTTTCCGGCGGTAAGAATATCACAATTTAAAATTATTTCTGCAAAGGAATTCTTTTAATCAAATTTCCTATTGCTTATTTTCTGTATGCATCAAATACTTTCTTAAACATTGCTGCTAAATCGTTAATTGCTTCATCGTCCCAGCTTTCGCTTATTGAAAGAACGAGAGTATTTGCAACTGCAGCAGCTGCGTTTTTAAGATCGTCTTCTAAATTGAACACTTTGTTTTTATCGCCTTTGTATTCAGGTGCTGCCCAGGGATACTGGCTCTTTCCGAATACATTTCTTTCTCTGTACCAGTCGTGATCAATAGTTAACGCTCTGCCGTAGTCGGGATTTAATGACCACCAGATACCTTCCTGCTGGATTGCTGCTGCAAGAGTTAACTTGTCGCAATCGAATGCCGATAAATCAAGCATAATTCTTATGAACCAGTGAGAAGATTCTGCTCCGGGTCGTCCTTCGTATATGGAAGCTTCGGGAATGTCTTTGAATGCTTCTCTGATTTTCGCTACAACTACGCGGCGTTTTGCTGCTATATCGTCTGTCTTTTTAATCTGAACTCTGCCGATTGCACAGTGCATTTCATCGAGATTAAAGTTTAATGCTGCAAGACAGCAGGTAGGTTTATCTTCGGGCATACCGAAAGGCTTACCTCTGTCTGAATGACGTTTGATTTTCCAGTACAAATCTTCGTCTTTGGTAAATACTATCCCCCCCTGTCCGCCTGTGCAGATATGTTTACCAAACATAAGTGAGAAAGCACCGATGTCACCGAAAGTACCGATTCTTTTTCCGTTTAATTTTGTTCCGTGAGCCTGAGCACAGTCTTCGATTACTTTAAGACCTTTTTCTTTTGCAAATGCACAGATGTTTTCAATATCTGCAGCATCACCTGCAATATGAGGAACGATAATTGCACGGGTGCGTTCGGTATATAATTTTTTAATACTTTCAAGACTTACATTGAAGCTTCCTTCTTCACTGTCTGCAACTATAGGAATGCAGTTGCACATTACGATAGGCATTATTCCGCCCGGATCAGTGATTGGTCCGATAATTACTTCACTATAGGGTTCTAATTCAAGTGCTGCGAGCGCTACAAATACTGCTGCTGTTCCGCTGCTTACCGCATCTGCATATCCTCCACCCATAAGTGCGGAAAATTCTTCACAGAAAGCTTTTTCCTCTTCGCCGCCGTAGCCGGGTGCAACACCTGCTGCGATAGCTTTATCCATTACAGCATCACATGCTGCTTTTTCTTCGTTTGTGAAGTGTCCTCTCGGGGGGAAAGGATTTGATCTTACAGGAGTTCCGCCGTTAATGGCAAGAGCTTTTACTTTTTCGTTATTCATGGTTAATTCTCCTTATAGTTTGAATATTGAAATTGCATTATCTCTGCAAAGTTTTTTATAATTTTCAAAGCTTATGCATCCCTTTTCACAGGATTCATCAAGCCAGGGTCCGAGTTGTATAACATTTGCGGGATTGCATATATCGGTTGCAAACATAAGTCTGTCTGAAAATTCTTCGATAAATTTATATCCGAAATCGGGATCTCTTGATATTGCATTAAATCCGCTTCCCGCAGATAAATCACCGTAGAGATTCGGATATTCTCTCATAAGCTCTACAATTCTTCCGGGTTTAACAGGGCCTTGCGGATAACCATCCCACTCCTCTTCTGTTACGGTTGAGCTGATATTTGACCAGAAGCACTGGGAATGACCTATAATTTTAAGCTTCGGGAATTTCTTCAATGCTCTTTCAAGTCTTGGAAGCCCCATATCGTCGATAATTCCGTAATATTTATATTTCTGTGGAGCAATATGTATTATAACCGGCATATCGCACTCCGCACAATGATAAAAAAGATTATCTAAAAGCGGGTCGTCTATGTATATATTGGTTGTTAACTCACCGAGCGCTTTTGCACCGCGTTTTTTATAGTGCTCAAGGAATATGGAAAAATCAGTTGTCGGGCTGTTAGTTCCCATTCTGGGGTCGATATTACAGCACCAGTAAAATGTATCGCTGTATTTTTCCGAAAGATACTGCATCTCTTCGTTGGTCTGCACACAGAATCTGTGTTCGGGACTTATAAGAGGAAGAAGTAAAGCCTTTTCGATGTTAAGAGGCTTATACATTTCTTTTAATTCCTCGGGTGATGCAAGCTCATATCCGGTATTGATTTGTGCATGTTCCCACATACTTGTATGAACATGAATGTCTATTTTTTTTATGTCTTTAATATTCATTGGTTAGACCTCCTCCAACACGCTATTTACATTATACAACATAATCAAAAATTTCTAAATACGAAATCGGGTAAATAAATTCATATTTAGGACACTTTTTTGGTAACTAAGCATAAATATTTCAGATTTCGGGTAAACACTATAGTTATTTTATCATATTTTTCTCATCTGAACAAGTGTTATTTTCACCCTTTTTCACTTTAATTATAACCCACCAAAGACTAACAAGCTAAATCCGGAATATGTTGGAAAACCATATTGTGCAAGTCACAATATAAAAACTGCGATATCAATCGAAAACTGATATCGCAGCAACTTATTATTTATTATCAAGGGGTTTCATTGTGGGGAACAGAAGCACATCTCTTATAGCTGCAGAATCTGTTAAAAGCATACACATTCTGTCTATACCGAAACCGATACCGCCCGTAGGAGGCATACCGATTTCAAGAGCGTTTAAGAAGTCTTCGTCTGTGCGGTTTGCTTCCTCGTCGCCCTGAGCGAGAAGTTCTTCCTGAGCCTTAAATCTTTCCCTCTGATCGATGGGGTCGTTAAGCTCGGAATATGCGTTTGCCATTTCCCAGCCGTTCATAAAGAACTCAAATCTTTCAACATATCCGGGACATCCGGGTTTCTTCTTGGTTAAAGGAGAAATTTCTATCGGATGGTCGGTTACAAAAGTAGGCTGAATAAGATGCTCTTCTGCATATTCTTCAAAGAACATCGCAAGAATATCACCCTTTTTATGACGGTCTTCATATTCGATATGATGTTTGTCCGCAAGTGCTTTAGCCTCTTCGTCTGTATTTATTTCGTTGAAATCAATATTTGCATATTTTTTAACGGCATCAACCATAGTAATTCTTTCGAAAGGTTTTCCCAAATCCATTTCCACGCCGTTATATGAAATTTTTGTAGTTCCCAGAACATCTTCGGCAACATGACGATATAACTTTTCAGTTAAATCCATCATACCGTTATAGTCGGTGTATGCCTGATAAAGCTCCATAAGAGTAAATTCGGGATTATGGCGGGTATCAAGACCTTCATTTCTGAAAACACGGCCTATTTCATATACTTTTTCAAGTCCGCCTACAATAAGTCTTTTTAAGTACAATTCAAGGGATATACGGAGTTTGAAATCTTCACTTAATGCATTGAAATGAGTTTCAAAAGGACGGGCAGCAGCACCGCCTGCGTTTGAAACGAGCATAGGAGTTTCAACCTCTAAAAATCCTTCCGCATCAAGATATTTACGGATACTGCTTATTATTTTGGAACGCTTTATGAAGGTATCTTTAACCTCTGCGTTCATAATAAGGTCAACATATCTCTGTCTGTATCTTGTATCGGTATCGGTAAGACCGTGAAATTTTTCGGGAAGCGGCTGCAAAGATTTAGATAACAGCTCATAGCTTAAAACTCTTATTGAGATTTCTCCCATATGAGTTCTGAAAACTTCACCGGTTACACCGATAATATCGCCGATATCCAGCTTTTTATATTCATCATAAGCTTCTTCAAGAATATCTTTTTTAGCGAAAAGCTGAATTCTTCCTGTTATATCCATAAGGTCGCCGAAAGATACCTTTCCCATGCCTCTTTTAGACATCAATCGTCCGGCAACGGTAACGGTTTTTCCTTCATAACCTTCAAAGTCAGCAGATATTTCTGCAGCCTTTGTATCAGGCTCAAATTTTGTAATTTCAAAGGGGTCTTTTCCCTGTTCAACCAAAGACTGAAGCTTATCCAGGCGAACTTTCTTAAGCTCACTTATATCAGCTACGGTTTCGTTTATCATCTGTTCGCTCATTTTCTCACCTTACCTAGATATTTTTAAAATTTTAAAAGACAGACTGCCCTGCGGAGCGTCTATTTCAACAACATCTCCTGTTTTTTTGCCGAGAAGACCTTTTCCAACCGGAGACTCATTGGATATTTTAAATTTGATTGGATTTGCCTCGGTAGAACCTACGATTGTATATTCAAGTTCTTCCTCGAACTCCATATCGTAAACAGTAACCTTGCATCCTATAGTTACAGAATCAGACACACTTTCTTCTTCCGAAATAACCTTAACATTCTTGAGCATATTTTCAAGTTTAACTATTTTTTCTTCAACCTGAGCCTGTTCGTTTTTAGCAGCATCATACTCAGAGTTTTCGGAAAGGTCACCAAATGAAAGTGCCTCTTTAATTTTCTGAGCCACCTCAAGTCTTTTCTCACTTTTTAAATAATCCAGTTCAGCTTCCAATTGTTTCAAGCCATCCTTTGTAAGTAAAACCTCTTTGGACATTTAATCACCCTCCTTCTTCTTTTTAAGCTGATATATACTTATATCAACACTATCATTAGATTATACATTTTTCACATTTTTTTGTCAAGCTTTTTTCCACAATAAGACCGCTTATTTTTACGGGAAGTGTTAAAAGCTCTGCAGTAACAAGGTCATCGGGAGTTATCTTTTTTAAGGATTTATTCATATTTATTCTTGCACCCTTTATAGTTTTTGCGCTAAGATTGGTATCAATATCGAAAAGAGGAAGCACAGCACCATTAAACCCTTTATAGTCTTTATTTTCCTCGGTTATTAAAATATCGCAATTATAATTTCCCGATGCTTTTTTAAGAATAACTCCTATTCCGGTTTCTTTATAGAATTCTTCTGCAGAAAAAAGATTTTTTTCGTTCTTTATTCCATAGAAATAGACCTCGCTTATCCAGTCACTTACAGAGATAAGCTTGTTTAATATATCAGTCGGGTCATCTGCCTCAATCCCTACTACCAGTCTGCCTTTCGATATTCCCGAAGAATTTGAATATTTAGCAACGATTTTGCTTAAATTCTTTCTTAAAAGCATACTTTTTGAAATCAGATTAAAGCCTTCCCCTGCAAGAATACTTTTATTCTCTTTTGTATCGGGAATAACTGCCAGCTCTCTTACCTTTTTTCTTATGAATCTTTTTCTTACCGTATTATTATATTTTTCGGTCCGTAAAAGATACACGCTTTTTCCTTCGTATTCTATCATTTCTGTTTCATATATCCCGAAAGCCGCTTTGAGCTTTTTTTTGAAGCCTTGTTTTTCAAAAATCAACAGTCCTTTTATATTAACCACCTCTGGGAAAATATATGAAACTAAACTTAAAAATATTAATTTTTTTCGTTTATAACACAAACAGAATATGCTTTAACGCCCTCGCCCGAGCCTGTAAAACCGAGCTTTTCTTCGGTTGTAGCTTTAACCGAAATTGCTGAAATATCTGTTTTTAAGGCATCTGCAATGTTTTTTCTCATCTTCTCCATATAAGGAGAAAGTTTTGGTTTCTGGCAAACAATTTCACTGTCTATATTTCCGACTTCATAACCATTTTTGTCGAGCAGTTCTCTTACTTCACACAAAAGCTTCATACTCGAAATTCCCTTATATTTTTCGTCTGTATCGGGAAAGTGGATGCCTATATCCCCAAGCGCTGCAGCACCCAGAAGCGCATCCATAATCGCATGAATTAAAACATCTGCGTCCGAATGCCCAAGCAGACCTTTTTCGTATTCGATTTTTTCTCCGCCGAGAATTAAATCTCTGCCCTCTTTAAAACAATGAACATCATAACCGAATCCTATTCTCATTTTAGTTTTCTCCTTCCATAAGACTCAATGCAAATTCAATGTCTTCAGGTCTTGTTATTTTAATATTTTTTATACTTCCCTCGGATATTTTAGGCTTAACTCCGTAAATCTCGGCAAGAGAAATATCGTCGGTTGTTTCTATTGCGTTTTCTTCTGCATATTTATATGCATTAAAATAAAGCTCTTTTTTTATAACTTGCGGAGTTAAAATTCTTACTATATTCTCTCTCGGCAGAGTTTTTAATGAAAAGCCGTTATCGTCTGAAAGCTTTATGGTATCGTAAAGGGGTATTCCTGCCGCTGCAGCCTTAAATTCAATTCCCGAGATTATTGCAGCTTCGATTTCTTTTTGACTCACAAGAGGTCTTACGCCATCGTGAATTAATATATAATCTCCTTTTGCAATATCCGCTCCGTTTTTCACCGATTTCTGACGGGTATTTCCGCCCTCAGTTACCGCAGAAATTTTAGTTAAACCGAATTTACAAATAAGCTCTTTTACTGTATTAACATCTTCTTTTCCGGTAACAACTATAATCTCATCAATGAGAGAAGATTCTTCAAGTTTTTTAAGTGTATGTATAAAAATCGGTATTCCCTTAAGCTCAAGAAACTGCTTTTTCTTATCCGATTCCATTCTTGTTCCCATGCCTGCCGCAGGGACAATCGCAGATATATAAGACATTTTAACACCCCCGTATCAATTAAAAAAGCTCGTATCCGAGCCTTTTAATTTATATGTATTTTTCTTTTATAAGATTATCAACGGCATCATATTCCATATCTTTCGCCATTATAATTTCGCTGTATAAAATCTGTTTTGCATAATTCAATGTTTTCTTTTCACTGGAGGAAAGACCTTTGTTTTTATCTCTTATCAGGAGATATTTTACAACCTCTGCAGTTCTTTCCTGAGTACCCTCGCGGATTTTTTCAATATTCTCGCGATACCTCTTATTCCAGTTATCCGAGCTTTCGTCTTCAATATTTTTCATATAGTCGAGAAGCTCGTCCACCTGTGTTGAATTTTTAACATTTCTTACACCGAGTTTTTCTGCATTTTCAACCGGCAGCATAACCTGTGTGTCTTTTATCGGGATACGCACAATATAGTATTTATGGCGTTCGCCGAGTATTCTTTTTTCTTCAATCTGTTCAATTATCCCTGCACCATGCAAAGGATAAAAAATACTATCGCCGATTTTATACAAAAAACTCACCCCGATTTTTCGGTTTTATATATCAATATTATCATATTTTTTTAAATTTGTCAATTTGAAGATTTTATTTTTTGCATAAAAAAATTGACGGGTGATTACCACACCCGTCCGTAAAAAGAAGAAAGAAGAAAGAAGAAATATTGTGTTGCAAAAATAAATTCTTTACTTTGCGCGACATATTTTTTCTTCATATACTAAATACGGTGTTTCCGTTTCACCGTATGTATATGTTAGTTAATAGCGGGAGAAATTTCCCCACTACACTACGATTATATTTTATCATATTTTTTGCATTTGTCAATAGGTTTATTAAAAAATTTTATCCTGCTGTTCTGTTTTTTCTTAAAACGAGAGGTTTTTCGTTACCTTTAACACAATTTTCTGTTATAATTACCTTTTCAGCTTCTTTATCTGAAGGAATTTCAAACATTACATCTCTCATAACTTCTTCTATAATAGACCTTAAACCTCTTGCTCCTGTTTCTCTTTTAACAGCTTCTGAAACGATTGCTTTTACAGCCTCATCTTCAAATTCAAGAGATACATTATCATATTCAAAAAGCTTCTTATATTGCTTTATAAGTGCGTTTTTAGGCTCAGACATAACTCTTATAAGCGCAGCTTCGTCCAATGCAGTTAAAGGCACAATAACCGGCACTCTGCCTGCAAGCTCAGGAATAAGTCCGAATTTTAATATATCGTGAGCTGTTACTTTGGATAAAACATCAGAGCTTAATTTTTCGCTTTTTGTTTTTATAGTTGAATTAAATCCGAGTGTTTTATTTCCTGTACGCTGTTCTATAATTTTTTCTATTCCGTCAAACGCGCCGCCCAGTATAAAGAGAATATTTGTTGTATCTATCTGCAAAAACTCCTGGTGAGGATGCTTTCTGCCGCCCTGAGGAGGCACGGAAGCAACCGTTCCTTCAAGAATTTTAAGAAGCGCCTGCTGAACACCTTCGCCGCTTACATCTCTTGTTATAGATGGATTTTCAGATTTTCTTGCTATCTTATCTATTTCGTCAACATATATTATGCCTTTTTCGGCTTTTTCGATATCGTAATCAGCCGCCTGAATAAGACGGAGAAGTATATTTTCAACATCCTCTCCCACATATCCTGCTTCTGTTAATGTAGTTGCATCTGCTATTGCAAAAGGAACATTTAAAATTTTGGCAAGAGTCTGTGCAAGAAGTGTTTTTCCGCATCCGGTAGGTCCTAACAAAAGAACATTACTCTTTTGTATTTCAACATCGTCTTTAACATTGTTAAGATTATTTACCCGTTTATAATGGTTATAAACTGCAACAGCAAGTGCTCTTTTTGCATCTTCCTGTCCGATTACATATTCATCCAGAAGATTTTTGATTTCAACAGGAGGAATAAGCTCTTCGATATCCCCTGTTCTTATATCTTCCATATCTTCAAATACGATTTCGTTGCAAAGAAGAATACATTCATTACAGATGTTGGCATCCGGACCGGACACTATTTTTTCAACCATATCAGAAGTTTTTCCGCAAAACGAGCATCTTGTCAACTGATTTTCTTTATTTTCCATATATCTATCTTCTTTCTATAACTTTATCAACAAGGCCATATTCCATAGCCTGTTTTGCTGTCATAAAATTATCTCTGTCTGTATCTTTTTCGATTACTTCGAGAGGCTTTCCTGTATTCTCAGCAAGTATTTTATTTAAAGTTTCACGCATACTTATTATTCTGTCTGCATGAATTTTAATATCAGATGCCTGACCCTGCATTCCGCCCAAAGGCTGATGAATCATAATTTCGCTGTTGGGAAGCGCGAATCTTTTTCCCTTAGCGCCTGCAGAGAGTAAAAACGCACCCATACTTGCCGCCATACCTACACATATGGTGGAAACATCGGGTTTTATATATTGCATTGTATCATAAATTGCCATACCTGCGGTAATCGAACCGCCGGGGCTGTTGATATAAAAGCTTATATCTTTATCGGGATCTTCTCCCTCAAGGAAAAGAAGCTGTGCAACTATAAGACTTGCAGTAACATCATTTACCTCTTCTGAAAGGAAAATAATTCTGTCTTTTAAAAGTCTTGAATAAATGTCGTAGGATCTTTCTCCTTTGCTTGTTTGCTCAATAACATAAGGTACAAGTGCCATTTTAATTCCTCCTTAAAATTTGACATATTTAAACACAAGGGCGGTCAAAGACCGCCCCCTTAATATCTTATTCTTCTGTTTTTTCAGCTGCTTTTTTAGTAGTTGTTTTTTTAGCAGTTGTTGTTTTTTTAGCGGTAGTTGTTTTTGCAGCAGTAGTAGTTTTCTTTGCGGTAGTTGATTTAGCCGCAGTGGTTGTTTTCTTTGCAGTAGTAGTTTTCTTTGCTGCTGTTTCTTTCTTTTCCGCAGGCTCTTTTTTAGCAGCAGGCTTCTTAGCCGCTGTTTTCTTTTCTTTAACGGGTTCTGCCTTTTCAACAATGAAGTTCATAGCTTTTTCATAAAGCATATCTCTCTTCATATCGTCTGCATTTATAAAGCCTTTTAACTGATCTTTCTCCATTTTGTATGCTTCTGCCATTTCAGCAATTTTAGCATCATATTCATCATCGGAAACTTCGAGCTTTTCAAGCTTTGCAATTTCTTCGAGAGCGAGAGAAATTTTAACCTGTTCTTCTGCTCTTTCTTTGAACTGACCTTTGAAGGTTTCTTCGTTCATTCCGGTATACTGCATATAAAGTTTGGGGTCAAGACCCTGCTGCTGAAGTCTGTAGTTGAAATCCTGTGCAAGCTGTTCGATTTTGTCTTCAATCATACATTCGGGGATTTCAGCTTCAGTTAATGTTATTAATTCGTTAAGTACATTGTTTTCGAATTCGTTTTTAACTCTTTTTTCGCCGGCATCTTTTAATTTGTTTTCGATATCTTTTTTAAGTTCGTCAAGTGTATCGAATTCGCTTACATCTTTTGCAAAATCATCATCAAGTTCGGGATATTCTTTAACAGTTATTTTATTGAGTCTGATTTTGAAGATTGCATCTTTGCCTTTTAATTCCTCTGCATGATATTCTTCGGGGAATTTAACATTTATTTCAAACTCTTCGTCTTTGTTTTTACCTATAATCTGATCTTCAAAGCCGGGAATGAAAGAATTGGAGCCGATAACGAGATCATGGTTTTCTGCTTTGCCTCCTGCGAAAGCAACACCATCACAGAAACCTTCGTAATTGATGTTTGCTGTATCGCCCGACTGAACAGGACGGTCTTCAACTTCCATCATTCTTGCATTTCTCTCTTTAAGTATATTTAATTCTGCTTCTACTTCAGCATCGGTTAAATTATACTCATTTTTAACAGCTTTTATACCTTTGTATTCTTTTACGGTTACTTCGGGTTTTAAAATTACTTTTGCACTTAATACAAAACCGTTACCGTCGCCAACAGAAACAAGGTCGAATTCGGGTTTGGAAACTATATCGAGTCCGCATCCGTTATATGCTTCTTCATATGCTTCGGGAATGAGCTCGTTTATAGCATCTTCGTAAAATACGCCTGCGCCGTAGAACTGCTCGATCATTCCTTTGGGAGCTTTTCCCTTACGGAAACCGGGAACATTGAATTTTCCTTTATTTTTATTATAAGCTTTTTTGATGCCTGCATCAAACTCTTCCTGAGTAAAGGTAAGCTCGATAACAGCCTCTTTTTTTGTGTTTTCTTTTACTTCGTATTTCATTTTGTATTCCTCCTTGGAATTGCTAATTAGAGATTATATCACAACTTTCAAAAAATTTCCACTCTTTTTTACGATTTTATTAAAAAAGGTGTAAAATTTATGAAATCTGCCGATATTAGCCTGTATTCTGTGCCCAAAAATTGTTCGCAAATAGCAATATTATGACTTCTTGAATGAAGATGACCGTAAAAACATTTCTCAATTTTATACTCATTCATAAGTTTTGTGAAAGGATTGTCGTTATATTTTCCTCCTTTTATAAGGGGTGGATAATGAAGAAAAACATATATTTTTTCTTATCCTTCGGCTTTTGCTTTCTTTATTGAATTTTCGAGTCTTAATTTTTCTCTGTTTTCAAGAGTTTTTGCATTGTCGGATGTCGGAATTTTAGACATATCCGCACCCTTTGTTCCGCAGATTGCAATATCTTCATAGCTCATAAAACTGTTATGCAGAAGTTTTATTGTTGAAATTCCCTGCTTTTCAAAAAACAAATTAAGCTTGTTTGCGGTTTCAAACCAATAATCGTGATTTCCTTTTAAGATAATTTTATTTCCCGGAAGCGAATCAAGCAGTTTAAAATCTTCATCGGCATCTTCCATATAGGTCGCCCATGAAATATCTCCGGGAATGACTACTGTATCATTTTTGGAAACATTATTATTCCATGCCGTTACAAGCTTATTCTGATAATCATTCCACACTCCGCCGAAAACATCCATCGGCTTATTAACCTTTGTTGATAAATGTAAATCGGCGATTGTAAATAATGCCATTAATATTTTCTCCTTAAGGGTAAATAATATAGTCGGGACAACTCCCGTGAAAGGAATGTTTAATATGAAAAAGACAAACTATATCAAATGCGACGCTAAAAAATGCTATTACAACACATCTGATAATCTTTGCAGTGCCGAACAGGTAGAAATCGGAACTCCCGGTTCCTGCTGTTCTTCTGAAACAAGATGCGACACCTTTGTTGCGAAAGAATAATCAAACAACAGTAAAGAATGAAGAGTTAAGCTATTAATCCGTCGGCTTTGCCGACACCATAATTATTCATTACTAACCGGACTGTAAAAAAAGTTTTTTACAGTCCGGGTTGCTTCGCAACCCACCTTCTCCTCAAGGCGAAGGTTTTATTTGGTATTTTGGTTTTAATTTGCTTTATGCGGTCTGGACTTTTTTTACATTCCCTTACATACGGGTCTGCATTTCATAGAACTGTTCCTTTGTTATAAGTATCTGTCTTGGCTTACTTCCTTCAGACGGTCCCACTATTCCTCTTGCTTCCATCTGGTCAACTATACGGGCAGCTCTTGCGTATCCGAGTTTCAGTCTTCTCTGCAAAAGAGAGGTAGATGCCTGATTTGCTTCAAGAATGACTTCGATTGCCTGAGGAAGCATTTCATCTGCATCCCCTGCATCGTGAGCTTCTCTTTCAACATCGTCGCCGGTATTTACATTTTCAAGATGCTCTATAATATCTTCATCATACTGAGCCTCTGAATTGGCTTTTACTACATTTACAATACGCTCAACCTCTTTATCGCTGATAAAGGGACCTTGAACACGCAATGCTTTGTTTTCGCCCATTGGTCTGTAAAGCATATCTCCCTTACCGAGAAGCTTTTCCGCTCCCATAACATCAAGAATTGTTCTTGAGTCTATCTGCGAGCTTACCGCAAAGGCAATTCTCGAGGGAATATTCGCTTTGATGATACCGGTTATAACATTTACCGAAGGTCTTTGAGTTGCGATAACGAGATGAATACCCGCCGCTCTTGCAAGCTGTGCAATTCGGGCAATATAGGTTTCAACATCCTTGGATGCTACCATCATCAAATCTGCAAGCTCATCTATTATTATTACAATCTGGGGCATGAATTTATCTTCTTCCCCGTTTTGCATAACATATTCATTATACCCTTGAATATTTCTCACTTCGGTTTCCGCAAAAAGCTTATATCTGTTTTCCATTTCCATAACCGCCCAGTTTAATGCGCCTGCGGCTTTTTTAGGATCTGTAACAACCGGAATAAGAAGATGGGGTATTCCGTTATAGACACCAAGTTCAACAACCTTGGGGTCAACCATAATAAGCTTTACTTCATTTGGATTTGCTTTATATAGTATAGATGTAATAAGAGAGTTTATACATACACTTTTTCCCGAGCCGGTTGCACCTGCAATAAGAACATGAGGCATTTTTGCAATATCGCCGACTATCGGATTACCTGTTATATCCATACCCACGGTAAACGCAAGCTTGGATTTATGATTTTGAAATTTATCGCATTTTATAAGTTCTTTCAAGCCTACGGTGGTTACCGAATCATTCGGAACCTCAACACCGATTACGGTTTTTCCGGGAACGGGAGAAATTCTTATGCTTGCCGCCGCAAGATGCATTTTGATATCATCCTGCAGACTCATAATTTTAGTTACTCTTACTCCCGATGCAAGCTGAAGCTCATATCTTGTAACAGATGGACCTTTTTCTATATTTACAACTTCTGCGGCAACACCGAAGCTCCTTAAAACTTCTTCCAGGCGTCTTGCGTTTGCTTTTAAAACGCCTACATCCTTGGCAGACTTTCTGTTATCTCCCTCGTAATCGTCTAAAAGCTCTACCGACGGGAATTTATATTCTATAATTCTGTTTTCGGGCATAACCGCTTTTTTCTCTTCTATTTCGGTTATAATCTTATTTTCCTCTTTGGGAGCTTCAAAAGGCTCTTCAAGTATATCTTCGGGATGTGGAAATCCCTGTTTGCTTAAGATTTTATCAAGACGGTCTTTTTCTTCTAAAATTCTTGTTTCCGCCTCGGTAAGACCGTCGGGCATAACAACATCTTTTTCAGTTTCTTTTATATTTTCATCATCGTCCGGATATGTATTGTGAACATCCATCAGCTTATCAAAATCGGTACCTTTTATGAGTTCGCTGTTATCGTTAAATTCTTCTTTTTGGAGTTTCTTATCTTTTTTGATTTTTTCTTTCTTTTCTCTTTTTTCTATATGAGGCTTGTCCAGATTATTAATATAGCCGTATATGAATTCATACAGATAAACAATAGGCTCATAAAGAATAATGAAAGCAAGCACTAAAAGAAGAATAAACAGTATTGTTATACCCAGTCCGTAGGTTATTGATTTAAAAGCTTCACCTAAGAATCCGCCTACTATTCCGCCTTTTAATGTAAAATCCATTCCACCTTTATAAAGCTCGGCTATATCTATAACCATTTTTTCCTTGCCTGATGAAAGCATATGAAAAATTGCAGTTAAATCGAAAACAGCAACTATGGTTGAATAAACCTTTACCATACTTCCGTTTTTCTTTTTCTGTTTGAAGTAATATATAAAGTCATATATCATAACAAAAGGAAAAATCATGGAAACGCTTCCGAATATACCAAGAAGAAAATTCTTTGTAAATTCGCCGATTATTCCAAGCAAATGAGAATATTGTGAAAAAAGCAGAAAAACTGTGAGAAAAATATATATCGTCACAGCAGTTAAAATCTGTTTTTTCTTCTTTTTACTCATTTTGGCTGTTTTGGTAAGAACAACCTTTGATTCGGTATTCTTTTTCTTTTTAGTTCTTTTTTTCTCTGCCATTTCTTATCCTCTCATCCATAAAATTAATGAAACAAAAGCCGCGCCGTAAAGAATATATGAGAAAATTTTCAATTTTCTCGCAGTCAACATTTTTTCGAAAAGTCCTGTCATATAATAAGTTGCCGCAAAAGAGCCTGCAAGAGTTATTATACAGCCTATTACATCCCACAGGTTAAGCGGCAGGTTAAGTGCCGGAAATATATTTATTATTAGCTTACCCAAAAATAAAGGCACAGCTATTATAAAAGCATAGTTGAAAACAAGCTTCTCAGAAAAACCGCTTAAAAGGCCGGCGAAAATCATTCCGCCGGTACCGGTAATCCCCGGAATAAAGCCAAGCAAACGAAAAACTCCGGCAATAAGACTGTCTGTTCCTCTTAATTTCATCAAATCAGTATTGGCTCTTTTAACTTTATCTGTCGCGGTAAGAATAAGTCCGCTTAATACAAAAGCTATTACAAGAAGCAGACTGCTGCCGTTCATAAAGCCGAACACATACCGAAGAAGCGGCCATAAAAGCACAGGAAGTCCGCCCATCGCAAAAATAAGAAGCTCCTGTTCACTTTCGCCCTTTTCAATTTTTTCTTTATTAATAAATTGTTTTATTATCTTTAAAAGACTTTTAACAAGCTTTAAAATACTGTCTTTAAAAATCACAAGAAGAGCGGCAAGCACACCCAAATCGGCAAATATTATGTACCATATTTCATTATCTGCTCCGATATATGTTGACTTAAACACAGAGAAAAGCTGATAAAAACCATTTCCCGAAAGCGGGAAAAGCTCGCCAAACGAAACTGCGACACTTTTTATTATATTAAATATCATACTCACCATTCACATCCGTTTTAATTTTCTTGTATATCGGGAGGCAGAATATCTTCGGGGATAACTCCCTCACTTTCAGGAACTTGCTCAACAGGTGGCTCTTCGGGAACAGGGGGACCAAACTCTATAATCTCATTTAAAGGCTGATACTGATTATAGCCCAAAGATTCCCTCTTTATTTCTTTTCCGCTTGAATCAGTTGTTATTTTGGTTACAACCGCTTTTATTCCATTGCTTCCTGCCTGAGTTACCTTTCTTTCGCCCGGCTGAAGTGACGGATTGAAGTTTTCAACCGTTTGATAAGGTGTATAACCCAAAGTTTCTGATATAAGATTAATTTTATTATTGTTCTGTTTTTTTCCGTAAATGGTTACTGTCAGCGAACCGCCATTTGTATAAGCGGAAATTTTAACCGGTCCGTTATTTTCGTTTTTGAATTTAAAATCTATACTTCCGTATGATACGGTTGCGTCAAGTCCGGGTTTAACATAAGATACGGTGTATGAATGGTGCTTTCTGTTTACAATTTTTAAATCAGCATATAAAACGGCATTGTAAAGAGTTGAGGAAACCTGACATATACCGCCGCCGATTCCCTGCTGAGCACCGCCCGAGGTGTAAACAGTTGCCATTTGAAATCCGTTTGCGGCACTTGCTCTTCCAACAGTATCGTTATAGGAAAAAACATCACCCGAATTTAATATAACACCGTTGATTTTTGATGCCGCAAGTGCAACATTTTTAGAACGCCCTGTTACATTGGCATTGAAATAGGTTGTATAACTTCCAAGAACATCGCTGAAGAAATCGCCCTGTATACTTCTTATCGTCACAGCCGCTTTCTCGCGTACTACGGGAATTTCGAACTCTTCTTTTCCCTCATAAAGATTTTTGTTTATATCTTCTATATTGACTGAAATTCCGTCGGTTTCGGGAATAAGAATGGTTATTCCATCCTTCACATCTGCACGGGCATCAGTTGTTTTAACGCATATTTTATTATATATTTCTTCTGCTGTAACATTCTTTCCTTTAACACATTCTGCGGTAAGTGAAAGATTATCTCCCTTTACTGCCTCATGTGCTTCACGGAAAAGCTTTTCAAAATCTATTTCCTCATAGTCTTTATTTATTTTGATCTTTGCAGTGTTACCCGAAATTTCATAAACGAATTTATTGAATTCCACATTTTTTTCTGCAAACAGAGTTAAAACCGCTTCTCTGAATGCTTCTCTGTTTTCTTTATATTCGGGAACTACCTCAATTCCGCCGTTTTTCTTAAGTTTTCTTATAACACTGTTTTTCTTGAAAATCGAGCCTTGTCTGCCAAGTTCATATGCTTTTACGGCTGTTTTTGAACTATCGAACACTATTCCTGCATTTCTTAATTCAAAAGATACTTCAGTGCCGTTAAGATTAATACTCATTTTTCTCAAATCGGTTTTTTCACCGATTTTTGAAAGCTCGGTTGCCGCATCCTTAACATTTTTACCGCCCAAATCGGTTCCGCAAACTTTAACACCTGAAAGAATGGTATCATTTTTAAGTGCAGAATGCACATTAAGAAATATCACTCCGAAAATTATTGAACATAAAAGCACAACAGATGCCACCGAAATAATTATGGCAATGACAGTTTTTTTCATATTAACCTCCGTTTTCAGCAAAGATTTTCATTATGAAATGTTAAAAGTTCAGCGCGGAAAGCACTCCAGTCTTTCCAGCTCCCTTTATTATTTTTAAGGATGTTTTCCGCTTCTTTAAGCTC
>JAZOOC010000148.1:0-2980 GCA_045654825.1 Clostridia bacterium
GTTTCTGCAAGAAAAAACAGCGATTTTGCCTGGATTAATTGTAATGGCTATAAAGGAATTAAAACATCACAAATAAAAGATTATATTAATAAATTTGATATTATATTCAATACTGTTCCGCATCTTGTTTTAACAAGCGGATGTATAGACCGTATAGACAGCAATTCGGTTATTATTGATCTTGCCTCCAAGCCGGGCGGAACAGATATAAATTATGCAAAATATAAGGGGATAAAAACAATATGGGCATTATCATTGCCCGGAAAAACTGCACCGGTAACAGCCGGTAGAATAATAAAAGAAACAATTGAGAATATATTTGATGAATTAGGGGGATAGAAATGAAATCCATATCAGTTGGATTTGCTCTTACGGGGTCATATTGCACTTTTTCCAAAGTGATTCCGCAGATTAAGATAATAAAGGATGCCGGATATAATATTATTCCGATTATGAGCGAAAACGCAGGAAGCAATGACACCAGATTTGGTAAAGCCTGCGATATAAGAAAAGAAATTGAAGATATATGCCAAAATAATATAATAGATAATATAAAAGCTGCAGAGCCTATAGGTCCGCGTAATCTGATAGATATTCTTGTTATTGCACCATGTACGGGAAATACTCTTGGTAAATTATCTGCAGGGATAACTGATAGTTCAGTAACTATGGCGGCAAAAGCAATATTAAGAAACGAAAAGCCTGTACTTATAGCAGTATCTACTAATGACGGACTTGGAGGATCGGCTAAAAACATAGGTAATCTTTTGAATTATAAAAATATATATTTTGTGCCTTTTGGACAGGATGACTGTGAAAACAAACCTCGTTCGACGGTTGCATATATGGATAAGATATATCCGTCGCTAAAAGAAGCTCTTTCAGGAAAGCAGATACAACCTATTATATATTAAAAAACGGTGCTGTTTTAAACAGCACCGTTAGTATTTTATAAGTTTATTATTGAGCGGTAAAACTTAATGTATCAACAATTGTTGTTCCGTAATAAGTAATGGTATTACCGTCTTTTTTATAAGTTATATATGGATATGCAACAACTGAGAATTCATCTTTTATTCCGCTTCCATGGAATAAAACACCGAAATTGTTAAGATTAGTAGTTGTAATATTTGCGGTGTATTCTTTACCGTTTAATATGATTCCGTATGAGTCGATTTCGTAACCTTTAAGACTCGGTAGATCTGAATATGCAGCGACATAATTATTTTCCGGTCTTAAGATAACTGTTTTTCCTGCGAAATCAACCACACTTTCAGGTGTTTCGATTTTCTTTGAGAATAAATTGAAACTGTTGTTTATAAAATTCATACCACCGGATACTTTATCGTTGATAGTTATTGAAATAACATCGGGAGTTTCAACATCTGTTCCGCCCATTTTTATCTGATAAGTTCCGTTTGGAGTTTCGTTGAAATTGAAATTCAATGAAGTATTAGAAGACTTTGTTATCTGGTCAATAAACTTAATATTTGTTTCAGTAGGTTCATCGTCAGCTGAATCTGCTTTGTAAGTTAAAACAGTAACCTGTTCGCCGTCTGCAAGAGATTCTGCATTATAATTAACAATAACGGAACTGTTGGTAACATTTACAGAATCAATAGTTACAGTCTTAGCAGATGCAGGGATAATAGTCATTAAAACAACAAGAATTAGAACTGATATAGATATAAATTTTTTCATCTCATGACCTCCACAATATTATATATCAAAGAGTATATCATATTTGTGGTTAAATGTCAATCGTTTCGTTCATTTCCCCAGAAAAATAATGCAACTGTCCCCGGTCCGGTATGACTTCCTATAACTGTTCCTATGTCATAAATTTCAACTTTGCCGTTTAAGTTGGGGAAAGATTCCTCAATAAGAGATGCAACTGTTTTTGCATCTTCAATACACATGGAATTACTGATATAGCATTTTCCGTTGTAATCTGTACCGTTTTCAGCAAATTCTTTCATTCGGTTTACTATTTCTGTAATAACTTTTGCTTTGCCCCTGATTTTATTTCTAGGAATAAGCTGACCCAAGTAATTAACATTAAGAAGGGGACAGATATTAAGCATACCGCCGAAAATTCCTGCGGTTTTTGAAATTCTTCCGCCTTTCACAAAAAATGAAAGATCAGTGGAGAAAAACCAATGGTGCATTTTAAGTTTGTTATTTTCAACCCAAGTTTTGATTTCGTCAATAGACTTTCCTTCATCACGCATATCTGCAAGTTTGTCCATAATAAGACCAAATCCCGAAGATGCAGCAAGGGAGTCAATAATATATATTTTTCTTTCAGGAAATCTTTCGGATGCAATAGCAGCGGCATTTCTTGCTGAATTGATACTTCCCGAAAGTCCGGAAGAAAGACAAAGGTGAAGAATATCTTTTCCTTCTTCGAGAAATTTTGTGAAATAATCAAGATATTCAGATATATTTATCTGAGATGTGGTTGAGTTACCTCCCTCAGATAATATTTTATAAAAATCATTTAATGGTATTGTCTTTCCAAGGTCGTCGGAATATGTTGTTCCGTTAAGTGTATAATGAAAGCAGATATATTTTATATCTCTTTCGTTAAAATGTTTTTCTGATAAATCTGCTGTTGAACAACAGCTTAAAATAAAATTACTCATAGTATAATCACTCCTTGCAATATATTTTAATTTATATAAGAAAATAATACAACCTATTTGATATAAAAGAAATTCTACAAAGGTGAATACCCTTGTAGAATTGTCATCATTCGACTCTCTTTTGAGTAGAAACTATTGTTTTTCCCGGGTTTGGCGGTTAGCTTTTTTAGGAACATAACCTTTTTTTATCTGGAAGCTGAAATATACAACTGCTTCTGCAGGAATTGCTACCAGAAATAATTGCCAGGGATTAAATTTTATAAGTGCATAGTATATTACAAGAAATATGCTTAAAACAATCATAAATGTTATAGGCAGATTATTCTTTTTATCAA
>JAZOOC010000149.1:0-12361 GCA_045654825.1 Clostridia bacterium
ATTTTTCAGCGGTTGATCTTAGTCAATACGGAAGACATTATAAAAAGGAATATATTGCTTCTTCCTCGGAAATGACAGAGCTTTTTTATGCAAAGCTTCATTTTGAGAGAAAAATGAGTATTAAAACCGCAGAGCTTACAAAAACCGTAACCAACTTAATCGAAAAGCTTGAAAAGAAAAAGCAAATTCATCAGGATACTCTTATAAATGCAGACAAGCTTGAGGAATTAAGATTATCGGGAGAGCTTTTAACCGCCAATATACACCTTTTAAAAGGCGGAGAAGAGGAAATAACCGTTCTCAATTATTATGATAATACCAATAAAACAATAACCTTAAGCCCAATGCTTTCTCCGTCGGGAAACATTCAGAAATATTATAAGGACTATCGCAGAGGAAAAACGGGAGTTGAGGAAGCTAAAAAGCAGCTTGAACTTGCAGATTCCGAGCTTGAATTTTTGAAAAGCGAGCTTTCGTTTATAAAAAATGCTTCGGATAAAAAAGATATTGAATTAATAACCGAAGAGCTTCGCCGTGAGGGTTATATAAAATCAAGAGAGAATAAAAGAACAAAAAGAAAACAAAAGCCGGAGGGCTTTTTGAAAGCAGTAACCTCTGAGGGCTTTGAGGTATTGTCGGGAAGAAATAATCTTCAGAATGATGAGTTAACCTTAAAAACCGCATCGCCAAACGACTTGTGGTTTCATATTAAAAACTATCCCGGCACTCATACAATACTTGCTCTTAACGGCAAAGAGCCTACAGATAAGGCGATTTTCGAAGCGGCATCTGTTTCCGCGGGGTTAAGCAGAGAAAAAAGCGGCAAAATCGAAATAGATTATACTAAGGTAAGATATGTTAAAAAACCAAAAGGCGCAAAGCCGGGTATGGTTATATATACCGATTACAAAACAATCATAATTGATACGGATAAAGGGGATAAAAATGAATAAGAAAGAGAATATGGCATTGTTAACCGACTTTTATGAATTTACAATGTCGCAAGGGTATTTTGATTTTAATATGCAGGATAAAATCGCTGTCTTTGATGTGTTTTTCAGAAAGGTTCCCGACGGCGGCGGATATGCGATAATGGCAGGTCTTGAAGAGCTTGTCAAGTTCTTTTGCGAGCTTAAGTTCGAGGAAGACGATATTGAATATTTGAGAAGCAAAAATAAATTTTCCGAAGAGTTTCTCGATTATCTTAAAAACTTTAAAATGGAATGTGATATATGGTCGGTAAAAGAGGGAACTCCCATATTTCCTCACGAGCCTATTATGGTGGTTAAAGGTCCTGTTATTCAAGCTCAGCTTATCGAAACAATGATTCTTTTAACAATCAATCATCAATCCCTTATTGCAACAAAATCAAGCAGAATAGTGCGTGCCGCAAAGGGAAGAGCGGTTATGGAATTCGGTTCAAGAAGAGCACAGGGTAAAGATGCCGCTATATACGGTGCAAGAGCAGCTTATATTGCAGGGTGCGTAGGAACGGCATGCTCAATATCGGATAAAATGTATGGCATTCCCGCTATGGGAACAATGGCTCATAGCTGGGTGCAGATGTTCCCGACAGAATACGATGCCTTTAAAGCCTATGCAGAAACATATCCTGCTGACTGCACACTTCTTATTGATACCTATAATGTTTTGAAATCGGGACTTCCCAACGCAATAAAAGTATTTAAAGAAGTTGTGGTTAAAAAAGGTTACCGTCCCAAAGGTGTAAGACTTGATAGCGGAGATATAACCTATCTTTCAAATATGATAAGAAAAGAGCTGGATGCAAACGGCTTCGAGGATGTGGGGATTGTTGTTTCCAACTCACTTGATGAATATATTATAAGAGATACATTGAATCAGGGTGCGAAGATAGACTCTTTCGGAGTAGGAGAGAGATTAATAACCTCCAAATCTGAGCCTGTGTTCGGCGGTGTTTATAAGCTTGCAAGTGTTTTTGATGGAGATAAAGAAATTCCTAAAATCAAAATAAGCGAAAATGTTGAGAAAATAACCAACCCCTGCTTTAAAAATCTTTACAGACTCTACGATAGGAAAAATGATAAAGCAATTGCAGATGTTATAACTCTTCATAACGAAGAAATAGACGATTCTAAACCCTATACCATATTCGACCCCGAGCATATATGGAAGAAAAAAGTATTGACCGATTTCAAAGCGGAAAAATTGCTTGTGAAGGTTCTTGATAAAGGTAAGCTTGTCTACGAGCTTCCCGATGTTGAGCAGGTAAAAGAGCATTGCAGTAAAGAGCTTTCAAAAATATGGGACGAGGTAAAAAGATTTGAAAACCCTCAGACCTATTATGTTGATTTATCCGAGGAATTGTGGTCTGTAAAACAACAGATGCTGCATAGATAAATTAGGAGTTAGGAATTAGGAATTAGGAATGAAGGTGTCGGCAGAGCCGACGGAATAAAATGAAAAAAGCTTGGAAGTTTAATTCCAAGCTTTTTTATGTGTCTATGCTTATTAATTGAAAAATTTGTTGTATCTTCTGATCATTGTTATAAGTTCATCCATTGTGAGATTACCTTTTCCTATTGATATTTTAAGGAAAGCACCGCCAGCTTCGTTAAACATATTTTCTGATAAAGGTTCGATTGCATTCAATTCTTCATATGTGAAGAGACCATATGTTTCGATATCGCGTTCTATGGATGCGTAATCATAAGTCATAGTTTCGGGGTTAACATCAAAGATGTTGAAGAGTCCACCTACACCGCCGGGCATTGAAAGCATTCCGTTAACGAAATAACATAAATGACCTTTGGTAACAGGACTCCATGCTGTTGTAATGCTGTTTTCGATAACAACATCAGTTAAAACAACCTTTTTAAGAGTGTTTCCGTTTTGTTTGGCAAATGTATGATCAATGTATTCGGATGCGTTTTTATCGAGGTATACATATCTGTTAAGGTCATAATCCCAGAAGCCGTGTTCATAAATTACTTTAACATCAGTTCCGTCAGAGAAATACAGATGTGTAATTTCATATTCAGCTTCCGGATCGCTGTCTACAAACATAATCGGTGCACTGTCAAGTGTTCCTGTTTCCATATTCCATACAAGAAGCTCTTCCGAGCCGTCAAGAGAATCAACACGAACCTGTGAGCCATCTGCAAGTGTTATCAGAGTATCGGGGGTTACACATTCCTCCTTAGTGTGTGCTTCACACCAGTAACCAATATAATAGTAATACTGAGCACCATTTGAGTCGGTATAACGGTATTTAGCAACTATTGTCTGCTCATCACGGCTATTGGTTGATTTTGTAAAACTACTGTCCGGATAATAACATAATCCATATCCGGAGTATGATTTCAATTTAATTTCTTTACCTGTTGAATAATTGAATATTGCAGTTCCGTTTGCCGATTCAGCAGATGAAACAGTGCCGCTTGCATTAAGAATAAATCCGCCTATAACTTCAAGATTGGAAGGCATTGAAGATGTGGATGTATTATACACGGTTGTCTGATCGCAATCATTGATGGTAACAGCTTTAAATACAGGGAAGCAGTTGTACCATGAAGAAGCATTTGTTTTGTACATACTTATAACCGGATAGAAGATATCAACTCCTCCAATGGTTGTTTTTGCAATACCGTCACTCTTACTGCCGCTTGTTGCAGTAACATTCGGCATTGCATATACAAGTCCGTTTGCTGCTTCTGTCCGGTAACCCTGGCTTTTGAAGTCAAATGTAGTGGGCAGAGCTGCCGCTTCAATCTCAAACACTTCAATTTTAACAGTTTTCGTATAGGTAACGGGATGTTTTTCAATCTGACCGTTTACAAGTCTGTAGTTTTCATCGTCAGTATAGGTGTAGGTTACTGTGTATTCACCAGCATCCTCGAAGGTTATTGTGTTGTTTGATGCAACAGTCAATTCACCGGATACAGACATCGTATAGCTAAGAGTCTTAGTTCCCTTTGTGAGGGTTAGAATCTTACCGTCCCATATTCTTGAACCGCCTTCATCAAAGGAAATCATATATTTTTTACTTGTCGCATCATAATAGCAATATACATTTGATGTTCCGTCGGAGGGCTGATTGTTGAGAGTGGTATAGTCAAATGTGGCTTTAGGTGCAACGGCTTCAAAATTATTCGCTTCATATTCAGGTGCAACATACATAGCATCGGTAAGAGTACCGGCATTGGCTATGGTGTATACTCCTCCGCTTTGTCCGCCGATGCTTACGTTGGTCTTGGAGTAGTTGAGTGTTTTATCTGTGCGGTTATCGGTTATGTTTGCGCCATTGTTCCATCCTTTTATAGCTATTATTCCGGCATTTACATACGGATTTGAATCACCTTCACGGTAATGACGGTTTGCTTCAAACTTGGAATCTGAGAACAGTTTCGGGAATGCAGCTGCATTACTGCCGAGCATTGCATCCCACTGAGTCTGTTTTATCCAGTTATACTGATTGAATGTTCCTTCTATATTAAGAATTGTACTTTCGTTATCCAGTACGATACCCATACCTATCATTTCCTTGATGTTGCCGGATGAATCAGTTTCACCATATGAGTTAGGCAGTTCTTCCTGAACTGTTGTAACATCTTTAAGGGTGAGAGTGCTGCTGCTCTTCATATCAAGATTGGCAAAAGTACCGCCGGAAAGAGTTGTGTTTTCAACATAAACATCTCCTGAACCGGATTTAATGCAAAGTGCGGCTCTGCTTCCTGAGATATAGGAATTTGTAATCCTACAGCTACCTTCATTTACAATTACGGTATTATAATAGTAAAGGGTATTTCCGGTTTCGATTGCCTGTTTCTGATATATGTATGCTACAGGATATACAGGTCCAACAATCTTGACATTATCAAGATTACCACCATAAAGATTTACTCTTCCGATATATCCTGTTTGTGTTCCTGCTGCGGTATATGTAGTACCCACATTTACAGTAAATCCGTTACCGTAGAAGGTATAACCACCGGATACACGGAAAGCACCATTTACATCATTTAAGAGAACAATATTGTTTGAAGTTGCATCTGCTGCTGTTGTTGCATTCGTTGCATCAATAATCTCAAGCTTCAGACTCAAAGCATTTGCATAGTTATCATCATCTATTGTAACTTCAACAGGACCTGTGCCGTTAAAGTCGATGGTTGCTTTTGTCCAATCTGAATTTGAGTTGAATATACCGCTTGCTGTTGATGAACTATCAAGGGATGTTATTGTTGCGGTTACATTTCCGATTTCAACGCCGTCTAAAGCTTTGAAAAGTGTTCCGAGTGCAACATTTCCTGTATTACCAACGCGGTATAAGTATTTATCTGTGTTTTCGAATTTTACAGCAAATTTATCTATCGGGTCGGGTTCTTTAACGGTAAATGCTGCTTCTGTCTTACTGCAGAGGTAATGGTCATATATTGTTAATGTAATCTCGCCGACATTTGTTGCGGTTACCATACCCTTTGTCCAGTCAGAGCTGTCTTTTTCGTATGTAACAGATTCGGGGAATTCAAGAGTAACACTTTCATTATCAATTTTGTCTGAAATTCCTTCAAAAAGCTCGCCGAGTGTTACAGGCTGGTTGATTACAAGAACTTTGTCTTTTGCTGCAAATTTGTTTACATGCTCTGCAGACTTCGGAAGAACAGCAGATGAAACAAGAGGCATAATAGAAACCGAATCCCATACAAAGATTTTAATAAATTCTGCATCCTTTGTGCTTAAATCATTTAATGTAAGGGAAAAAGCTTCGTTTGCGGTCAGGCTGTAATCATTTACAGACAATACCGACAAAAGTGATAAATTACTTTTGTAGGATGCCGCAACAATCTTTGCATTTCCGCTTTTTTCGGGAATGAAATTTATTTGTGCATAAACTTTTTCATTGGTACCGATTTCACCGGCTCTGAAACCGGTTTCGCTGTCGTAGAATTTTACTGCTTCGGTTACATTTGAAAGAAGAGAAGTATGTGCATTAACAACATTTGTAAATGCCGTAACAATAACAATGACCGACAGTAATAAGAGTGAGAGTTTTTTTGTCATAATCAGTCTCCTTTAATATATATATTGAAATTGAAATGTATTTCATTATATTCTTTTTCTTCCGAGCTTTCTTTTAAAGTCCAGTTTTCGTCTTTGTCAAGGTCGGGGAAAAATTTATCTGCGGAAACATTCTTTTTGATTTTTGTAACATAAGCTTCATCACATAACGGAACAAGAAGCTTGTATATCTGTTCACCGCCGCAAATCATTATATCATCATCCGAATAATCTGAAAGGATATTTTTAAGTTCATCAATATTCTTTGCAATTATAACACCCTCTGTTTCTTTCATAGCAGAGGATAAAACAACTGTTGTTCTCTTGGGAAGCGGTTTTCCGCCGGGGAGCGATTCCAGGGTTTTTCTTCCCATAACTACAACCTTTCCCAAGGTTTTCTCTTTGAAATATTTTAAATCTTCGGGGATATGAAATAAAAGGTCGTTGTTAAGTCCTATACCCCAGTTTTCGCTTACTGCAACTATGGCTTTCATTTTTGTCTCCTATATAGCAACCGGAATGGATTTTCCGAGCTTGTGGAATTCATATCCCTCAAGCTTTACGCTGTCTGTTGTGAATTTATAAAAATCATCAATTGATTTATCAATAATAAACTTGGGTGCGGGGAGGGGATCTTTTTTAAGAATTTCTTCAACAAGCGGGATATGTCTGTCATATATATGAGCATCTGCTATAACATGAACAAGCTCACCTGCACAAAGTCCGGATACCTGTGCCATTAAATGAACAAGCACCGCATACTGTCAAACATTCCAGTTATTTGCGGTAAGCATATCCTGTGAGCGCTGATTTAATATTGCATTAAGGGTGTTGCCCGATACATTGAATGTCATACTGTATGCGCAAGGATATAAATTCATTTCGTTAAGGTCGCTGTGTGTATATATGTTAGACATAATTCTTCTGCTCAAAGGATTGTTCTTAAGGTCGTATAAAATTCTGTCAACCTGGTCAAATTCTCCCTCTTTATATTTATGCTTTACCGAGAGCTGATATCCATATGCTTTTCCAATACTTCCTGTTTCGTCTGCCCAGGAATCCCATATATGGCTGTTTAAATCGTTAACATTATTGGATTTTTTCTGCCATATCCATAAAAGCTCGTCAACTGCTGCGGTAAAATTGGTCTTTCTTAAAGTAAGAATGGGGAATTCTTCTTTTAAGTTATATCTGTTTACAACACAGAATTTTTTAACAGTGTGTGCAGGAGTTCCGTCGTCCCAGTGAGGTCTTACCGGAAAGTCGGTATCCCATACTCCGTTTTCCAAAATATCCTTACAGTTTTCAATAAAATATTTATCTGCAATGCTCATAATCATCCCTCTTTTTGAACAGTTTGAGTATATTTTATCATTATTGTGAAAAAAATTCAATAAAAAGAGCAAAAAAAGGTTGACAACATAGCATTAATCAGTTATAATGTACCGGTGTAAAGCAAAAATGGTTTACAGCGGCGGTGATGAAATGTCGAAAAATCTTGAGTTTTCAACTCTGCTTGATTTATACGGAAGCTTAATTAGCGACAAGCAGTATGAAGCGATGGATTATTATTATAATCAGGATTTGTCTTTGTCTGAAATAGGCGAGCTTTTAGATATTTCAAGACAGGCAGTGAGAAACAATATAAAAAAAGGCGAAGAAAATATTCTTCAATATGAAAAAAATCTGGGACTCTATAAAAAACTTTCGGATGCAGATAAAAAAATAGAAAAAATATCCGGAATGCTTAAGAAAATCACCAGTTGTCCCGAACTTGACGATATAATTAAAGAGTTATCAGGAATTGAGTTGATATAATATGGCTATGGACAGTCTTAAAGATAAATTGTCCGATATATTCAAAAATCTGAAACGCAAAGGTAAGCTTTCTGAAAGTGATGTTAAGCTTGCAATGCGTGAGATAAGAATGGCTCTTTTGGAAGCCGATGTTAACTATAAGGTTGCAAAGGATTTTGTAAAAACCGTCAGCGAAAAGGCGGTGGGAAACGAAGTTTTAGAAAGTCTGACACCCGGTCAGCAGGTTATTAAA
The DNA here is from genome assembly GCA_045654825.1 of Clostridia bacterium. Classification (GTDB taxonomy): domain Bacteria; phylum Bacillota; class Clostridia; order UMGS1840; family HGM11507; genus JAZQFU01. The sequence continues at coordinate 8,087 of JAZOOC010000149.1, forward strand.
ATAGTAAACGAAGAGCTTTGTGCACTTATGGGCGGCACTAACGAGAAAATAACTTTTTCAGATGCTCCACCCACCGTTATTATGATGACCGGTCTTCAGGGTACAGGTAAAACAACAACTTCGGCAAAGCTTGCGGGTTATCTTAAAAAACAGGGAAAAAGGCCTGTTCTCGCAGCTTGTGATGTTCAAAGACCAGCGGCAATAGCCCAGTTAAGAACAGTTGGCAAGGCTTTTGATGTTCCGGTATATGCAGAGGATTCAGAAAAAGACCCTGTTAAAATAGCAAAAAATGCTTTAAGCTTTGCAAAAAAAGAATTATCAGATGTTCTTATAATAGATACAGCAGGAAGACTTCATGTAGATGACGAGCTTATGGAAGAGCTTAAGAAAATAAAAGAAGCAGTTAACCCGACAGAAATTCTTCTTGTGCTGGATGCAATGACAGGTCAGGATGCGATAAATTCCGCAACCGCTTTCAACGAGGTAATGGATGTTACCGGCATAATCGTTACTAAATTAGACGGCGATGCAAGAGGCGGTAGTGTTTTGTCTGTAAGAGCGGTAACCGGAAAACCGGTTAAATTCGTGGGAATGGGTGAAAAGTTAGATGAGCTTGAGCCTTTCTACCCCGACCGTATGGCATCAAGAATTCTCGGTATGGGAGATGTTCTCTCTCTTATAGAAAAAGCCGAACAGGCAATCGACCTTAAAAAAGCCGAAGAGCTTGAAAAAAAATTAAGAAATGAAGAATTTACTTTGGAAGACTATCTTGAACAGATAGACCAGGTTAAAAAAATGGGTCCCATTGAAAATATGCTTTCAATGATACCCGGAGTCAATTCAAAGGCGCTCAAGGGTGTATCTTTGGATGAAAGACAGTTTGACAGAGTGAAAGCGGTTATTCTTTCAATGACAAAAGAAGAAAGAAGAAAACCCGAAATAATTAATTTCTCAAGAAAGAAAAGAATTGCGGCAGGCTCAGGAACAGATGTTTCACAGGTAAATAATCTTTTAAAGCAGTTTGAAGCAATGAAAAAAATGATAAAGCAGTTTAAAGGAAATAAGATGCCAAAGGCATTTAAAAATTTCAGACCATTTTAGTTTTGAATCAGCCAAGCTGTTCAGATAAAGAATCGAAATATTATGGAGGTGAAATAAATGGCAGTTAAAATCAGACTTAAAAGAATGGGTGCTAAAAAAGCTCCTTTTTACAGAGTTGTTGTAGCAGATTCCAGATATCCCAGAGACGGTAGATTTATCGAAGAAATAGGAACATACAATCCTTTGATGAATCCGTCCGAATTCAAGGTTGATGCAGAAAAAGTTCAGAAATGGATTAAAAATGGTGCTCAGCCCACAGATACTGTTAGAGCATTGCTTAAGAAAAGCAACATCATTTAATCGGAGGCATTTATGTTGAAGGATTTACTAATTTTTCTTGCCCGTTCACTGGTAGACAATCCCGATAAAGTTGTTGTTGAAGAAACAGACAACGGTCAGACGGTAAGCTTTAAGCTTCATGTAGCCGATGAAGATATGGGTAAAGTAATCGGTAAGCAGGGCAAAAATGCACAGGCAATAAGATTATTGATGAAAGCGGCTGCATCCAAAGAAAACAAAAAAGTTATAGTGGATGTTGAATAATGAGTAAAATTGAAGTTGGAAAAATTGTAAACACACACGGAATAAGGGGCGATGTTAAAATCAATCCCTTTATGGACGATGTTGAAGCCTTCCGTAAGTTTAAATATCTTTACATTAAAGATAATAAAGTTAAGGTTAAAGGCGTTAAGTTTGTAAAAAACAACCCGATAGTTTCTTTAGAGGGAACAGACAGTGTTGAAAAAGCAGAGCTTTTAAGAAACACTCCGGTCTATATCGACGAAGAAATGCTCCCCGAACTTTCGGATAACGAGTTTTACATTAAAGATATTATAAATCTTAGTGTTGAAACTGTTGACGGAGAATATCTCGGAAAGATTACCGATGTATTCAAAACCGGCTCAAACGATGTTTATGAGATTTTAAAGGAAGACGGTAAAAAATTTCTTATACCTGCAATTTCACAAGTGGTTAAGGAAATAAACATCAAAGAAAACAAAGTTACTGTAGAATTACTCGAGGGACTTTTATGAGAATTGATGTTTTAACCCTGTTTCCCGAAATGATAAATGCTGTTTTAGGCGAATCGGTTACGGGAAGAGCTTTGAAAAATGGTCTTTTTACCTTAAATGCGGTAAATATAAGAGATTTTACAACCGATAAACACAACCGTGTTGATGATGCTCCTTACGGCGGCGGTAACGGTATGGTAATTCAGGTGCAGCCTTTATACGATGCCTATAAATCCGTTGCAGATGAAAAAGCGAGGGTTATATATTTAACTCCTCACGGCAAAACCTTTAATCAGAAAATGGCTAAAGAATTTGCAAAAGAAGAGCATCTGATATTTATCTGCGGTCATTACGAAGGGATAGACCAGAGGGTTATAGATGAAATCAACCCCGAAGAAATATCTTTAGGAGATTTTGTTTTAACCGGCGGTGAGCTTGCGGTTCTCCCAATATGCGACAGTATATTAAGACTGGTGCCGAATGTTTTAGGAAACGAGAATTCGGCAGGGGAAGAGTCTTTCGAAGAAGGACTTTTAGAATATCCTCAATACACCAGACCGGAAGAAATTTTAGGCAGGCGAGTTCCCGATGTTCTTTTGTCAGGACATCATAAAAACATCCAAGAATGGCGCAGAAAAAAATCTCTTGAAATTACATTTTTAAAACGCAGAGATTTACTTAAAGAAGCAACGCTTTCAAAAAAGGATATTGACTATCTTGTCAATATTGAAAAAACACTTGAAAAATAATAGTTATTATGATATTATCATAAGATGATTAAGGATGCTCCTATGGCATTTCAACTGTTAAGAGCATTCAGAAGGGAGATTAATTAAAATGGATATAATTAAATCAGTAACAGAAGATTTATTAAGAACAGATTTACCTCAGTTAAATATCGGAGACACAGTTAGAGTTTTCGTAAAGGTTAAAGAAGGAACAAGAGAAAGACTTCAGGCTTTTGAAGGAACAATCATCAGAAAGAAAAACGGCGGTATCGCTGAAACTTTCACTGTAAGAAGAGTTTCTTACGGTTGTGGTGTTGAAAGAACTTTCCCTGTTAACTCACCTAACATCGGCAAAATCGAAATCATCAGAAAAGGTAAAGTTAGAAGAGCTAAATTATACTACTTAAGAGACAGAGTAGGTAAAGCAGCTAAAGTTAAGGAAAAAATATAATGTGTGGGCGGCAGGGCGATTGTCCTGTCGCCTGACAGATTTTAAAAGCGGGACAGGAGGTATACTTATGAACGAAGAAAAAAACATAATTCCGGAAAATGAAAACAGCAAAGGTAAGAAAAAGAAAAAAGGTTTCTGGGGCGAATTGCTTGATTGGGTATTATCCATCAGTATTGCAGTTATTGCCGTAGCTGTTATAAATATGTTCCTGTTTGTTCAGGTTATGGTTGACGGAAGCTCAATGGTTCCTACTTTAACCGACGGCGACAGACTTTTTGCTTCAAGATTTATGTATACTCCAAAACAGGGAGATATTGTTGTTTTGGAACCTTATCTTTCCGAGGGCTCGGTTAAAGGAAAGCTGATGTTCGGCAGAACTCTTTATATAAAAAGAGTAATTGCCGTAGGCGGTCAGGAAATAGATATAAGACCTACAGGTGTTTATATCGACGGTGAAAAAATTAAAGAGGAATATATTCCTGCAACTACTCATACTTATAAAGGCTCTCTTAAAATGCCTGTTAAAGTGCCTAAAGACTGTGTGTTCGTTATGGGAGATAACAGAGAACATTCTAAAGACAGCCGAGATATGTCGGTGGGTATAGTAAGAAATGATCAGATTGTGGGAAAGGCTGTATTTCAGATATTCCCCTTTTCAGATTTCGGGGTGATTAAATGACAATTAACTGGTTCCCCGGACATATGGCAAAAACCAGACGGCTTATAACCGAAAATCTTAAGCTGGTGGATATAGTTATTGAGCTTCTTGATGCAAGAATGCCTTATTCATCCGAAAATCCGCTTATAGACAGTCTTATCGGTAATAAACCCCGTCTTGTTGTATTAAATAAAGCGGATATGGCAGACGACAGAGTTACAGATATGTGGGTAAGCCATTATACCAAAAAGAAAGTTGCGGTTATAACCGCAAATTCCTCTGACCATAAAGGAATAAATAAAATATACGAGGCTATGGGCGAAG
>JAZOOC010000150.1:0-9824 GCA_045654825.1 Clostridia bacterium
TAAAACAACTTCTTTTCTTGTTCTTAAAACTTTCTTCGCAATTCCGTTAGCAAGGTTTACAAGTACTTCTTCTCTCTTGCTGCGGTATGATTCAGTATCAAGACGAACTTTGAAGAATTTTTCAAATTTATTGTTTATATACATCTGGATAATATGCTGAAGTGCATCGTGTGTTTCGCCTCTTCTGCCGATTATAACACCCATATCGTCGCCTGTTAAGTTGATTTTGAAAAGATTATTTTCGCATAATTCAACTTCTGCTTCGGCTTTAACACCCATTTTTAATAAAAGCTCTTCAATATATTCTTTAATATCTGAATTTTCATCTGCGATTACTTTAAGTAATACTTTTGCATCTTTCTGTCCTAAAATTCCCAAAAAGCCTTTATTGGATGCTTCAAGAACTTCGACTTCAACATCTTCTCTTTTAAGATTTAATTCTTTAAGTCCGTTTTCTATTGCTTCATCAGTTGTTTTTCCTGTCGCAATAATTTCTTTCTGCATGGTAACCTCCAAACAATATTTCTTCCCTTGCGGGTTATTTTTTCTTTTTCTTCTTTAACTTTCTGTTTTCTTCCATATCAGATACAACTGTTTCTGATAATCTTGCTTTAAATTTTCTATCCAGTGTGTAATACTGAACAATCTGTAACAAGCTGTTTACTACCCAGTAAAGACTCAGACCTGCAGGCACGGTAAATCCCAGATATAAAATCATGAGCGGGAAAAAGTAATTCATAAATTTCATAGAATTATTTGCTTCGCTCTGCTGAGGAGCCTGCATAATCTTACTGCTTATATAAGTAAGAACTGCGGCGAGTATGGGGAGTATCCATAAAAAGTCTATAAATCCTATTCTCGGTGACTGTGATAAATTAATACCGAGAAAGTTAAAATCCAAAGGTTTAAAATTGGAGATAGCTTCTGCTACCTTTGAGGAAAATTCGGGAGTTGAAGCCGCTTCAGCAGCTTTTATCTGAAAATAGTATGAAGAACCGCCGAATTCCACTCCGACAATTTCACAAAGCTTCTGAATTTGCGCCTGACTCATATGAAGCATAAATTTAAGAGGCTTTGCTATTGCACCGTAAAGACCGATTAAGATCGGGAATTGAAGCAAGGTGGGCAGGCAACCTGCCATCGGATTAACATTATACTCCTTGTAGAGCTTCATTATTTCCTGACTTTGTCTTTCTTTTTCGTTCGCATATTTCTTTTGAATTTCTGCCATTCTTGGCTGAATAGCCTGCATAGCCTGTGTTGATTTCTGCTGTTTTAATGTAAGCGGCAGAAGTACAAGCTTAAAAAGAATAGTTAAAATAACAATAGTTAGTCCGTAATTAGAAACAAGACTGTAAATCCAGTCCATAAGATAACCTATGGGAGTACCCAAAAAGTCCATATTTTCACTCCTTTAAGGCGCATCCACACCGCCTCGGGAAAAGGGATTACAACGCAATATTCTCCAGAGGGCTTTAAGGCCGCCTTTTAAAACACCGTACTTTTCAATAGCAAGTATGGCATATTCCGAACAGGTAGGGTAAAATCTGCAGGAAGGATATCTTTTCAAACACGAGATATACTTTCTGTAAAATTCAATTAACCCTATAAGCAGTTTTTTCATATTAACTCCGCTTTATTAAGTAAATATTTGAGCGCCGATTTAATTTCAGAATAATCGCAATCCGCCGCTTTAACTCTCGAAACAATAACGATATCATAACAAGGGGGTATTTTTTCCGACAGTTCGGCAAATACTTCCCTTATTCTTCTTCTTATTCTGTTTCTTATAACAGCTTTTCCAACTTTTTTGGTAACCGTTATACCAAGCCGCAAATTATCCGACTTGTTTTTTCTGTAATAAATAACCAGACAATCTGCACACAAAGAGCGGGCTCTTCTGTACATAAACATAAAATCCCGGTTATTGTTTATTGATATGAAATTACGCATACAATCCTCTGAAATTTAAAAGAAATGCCGCAAAATCAAACGGCATTCCCACCTATCGGGCACCGACTTTACGAAAGACTGACTCTCACTGCGGCCGTTGCTCGACAAACATCATTAATTTTTATGCTGTATTATCGGCTGTGTTTTTACTTACGCGCTGAGTCTTTTTCTGCCTTTTAATCTTCTTCTTCTTAATACTTCTCTTCCGTTAGAAGTACGCATTCTTTTTCTGAAGCCGTGCTCTTTGCTTCTCTGTCTTTTCTTAGGCTGATATGTTCTTTTCATTCGAATTGCACCTCCTCATCAGCTGCATGCAAGGATTACAAAATCCCTCTTCGATACATTATAATAAAAACTTTTATAAATGTCAAGAGTTTTTTTATGTTATTAGATATTTTTGGTATATGATAAGGCAAGCTCTTTTATTTTATCAAAATCATCATTATCAATAGCTTTTTTATCAATTATATTCGAGCCTACTCCAAAACCGCACACACCGGCTTTTTCGTATTCTTCCATATTGTTTTCGTTTATTCCTCCTACCGCGAGCATCTTAACATCAGATAAAGGAGCTTTTACCGCCTTAACATATCCCGAACCGAGATTGGTTATTGGGAAAAGCTTTACAAAATCCGCACCGTATCTTACGGCGTTTCTTATTTCTGTAGGAGTTAACGCACCAGGAATGGAAACCATATTAAGCTCGTTTGTTTTTTCTATTACTTCCTTATAGGTATCGGGAGAAATAATAAACTGACCCCCTGAATTTTTAGTAAGCTCAACCTGTTTTTCTGTTAATACTGTACCTGCGCCTACATACATTCTGCCTTTAAATTCTTCGCTTAAAAGCTTTATCATTTCTGCGGTGTTTTCATCGGTTTCTTTACCATATGTAACCTCAACGAGTCTTATACCGCCCTCATATAGTGCATTACAAAGAGGAACAAGCTTTTCTTTTTTCACGCCTCTTATGATAGCAACTATTTTATTCTTTAATATGCTTTCAATTATTGTGTTTTTCATATTTTCAACTGCTTTCTGTATTTTGTAGGTGTTATATTTTCGGCTTTTGAAAAAACCTCAGTGAAATAACTGCTGTTTTTAAAACCGCATAACCCTGCAATTTCAGTTATACTCACATCGGTTAAAATCAGCATTTCTTTAGCTTTTGTAATTCTTAATTCATTTCTGTAATCAATTATAGTTATTCCTGTTTCTATTTTGAAAACATGACACATATAATATCTGCTGATGCCTATGATTTCTGCAAGGCATCCGATTGATAAATCATCCGAAAGATTATCACCAAGTATTTCTTTTATTCTGTTAACAACAGGAACTTCTTCCTTTAACGGTGCATCCTCTTTTGAAGTACCGCCATTTCTTAAAAGGGATATTATTTCTCCGATATTGTCTTCTCTTGTGCCCTTATTATCATATAGATTATCAAACAATATGTCAAGCTTTTTCGAATCCAAAGAATGCATATTGACACAATTTAAACCAAAATGTTCAAGTATCAGTTCAGCTACTTCGCTGTTTTCTTTTGTCATACACAAAGAAAACAACTGTTCGTCCGAGAGTTTTCGAATTTCTTTATAAGGATTTTCTTTTTCAAGTGCACATTTCCCGAGCTTGGACACAACCTGTTTAAGCTTGCTTTCGGAATTTATAAGTTCACCCGCAATAATATCTTCTTCGGTAATAACAGCAACGAGAATTTCTCTTGCTTTGGTATATAAATCTTCAAAGGATTTTAAGAAAGCACCTCTTTCGCGATCGTATGTAATATATATATTGCCGTCTTTTCCCTCGGTTGCATCGGGATATGAAACATTATCTCTTTCATCCAAAAGAAGCTTATAAGGGAATGTTTTACCGTCATCTTCTGAAAGCATTGCGGTAAGATTATTTCTTCCTTTATAATCATAATGATTTACAAGAAGAATACGGCCTGATTTTAATCTGCCTATGAAAAATCTTGAACAAGGACCGCCCAAACCGGAATTTGTTCCCTCAGTCCATGTTTTCCCCCTGTCGTAAGAATAAGATATTCCTATTCCGTATGTGGTACGAACATACATAGCAAGAGTTTTATCCTTAAGCTCAAGTATCATATGTTCGTCAAACGAACGCTTAGGCATATCTGTTCCGCCAAGCTTCACAAAGCTATTTCCGTTATCTGTAGTTTTATAAACAAATGCTCTTCTGTCGGTTTCTTCCGAATCAGTCTTTGTTGGACTCATATTGTTTTTCCATACCGCAATAGGAAATAACCATTCACCGGTTCCTAAAACAGTAGGTTTATTAAGCATAATTTCTGCACCGATTTTTTTCGGAGCAGAAAATTCAAGTTTGTCAGCATCGGGGTCTTCACAGATTGAAGCATATACTGCAAATTCAGGTGATGCAGACCATATGAACCAAAGACGGTCAAGAGGGTCTATCCATAAACAAGGGTCGAAACATCTGCTGTCTGCTTTATATGCAACTGCTTCAAGACTGTCGAACGAAAGTCCGTCATCCGCTTTATAAAGCAAAGAAAAATTTCCTATTTCTTCGGTTGTTCCGCCTGAATAAAAGGTCAGAAATTTTCTACCTTTTTTAGTTACTTCTATTCCGGGGATTCCCTGCCATATACGATTTTCTTCCTTAAATTTCAAAAGTTCTTTTTTATCTGTAATAAGCATATTTTCACTTCCTTAATGAAAGTTTATCACAGAATTTTTTAAAATAATATAACCAAATTGCTATTTATTGTATTTTTTTAAATTCCATATAGGATTTTCATATGGCATACACAACTTTTCAGTTTCGTCTATTTACAGTATTACTGTAAGAATTGAATTTTATAAATGATTACATCATTTCAACAACAACCTGATATGATTTATTTTCTTCGTAAGGAAGAAGATTTCCCTCAAGAATTTCTTCATTTACCTTTATTAATTTAACATCACAACCGCCGCCGACATATGAAATATTATATTCTGCTTTTCTAAACTTTTTAGTTATACTTGCATCTTTCCACTCATCAGGTAAACAGGGAGAAATACGAAGACCCTCCATTTCAGCCTTAAGACCGAAAACATTTCTTATAAGAGCACTTATAAACCATTGTCCCGATGCAGTACGCCAGGACTGACCCGGAGTTCCGTAACGGTAATTCTCTTTATTACTGAAATACGAATTATAAAGCATATAAGGTTCTCCCCTGTGATTTACCTCTTTATTGGTAAACGGAAAGACCGAATTAATATCATATAAAAGTTCTTTTGTATCTTTCATTATTGTATCTGCAATTATCTTCCAGCATACAGGTTGCAGATAGACACCGCCGTTTTCCTGTGAACCTACGGTTTTTACTGCTGCACTTCCAAGATAGCTTCTACAGTAAGAATATCCGGGGGTTGAAACAACTGTTCCGAGCGGTTTATCGAGATGTTTTTTTACGGAATTATATATAATATTTTTTCTTTCTTCATCTGCAACATCTGCCATTATAGCCCATATCTGAGGAATTAAGAATATTTTCCCCTCATCATCCTCGTGACTTCCGATTTTTATATTATCGTCTGTATATGCAACAAGATAATATTCACCGTCCCAGCCATGCTCATTTATTCTCTGACGCATAACTTTTCCTTTTTCTTTAGCAGATTTAACATCGTCTTCAAATCCCATAAGCTTAGCAAGTGAAATAAAACTGTCATTAGCAAGACACCAAGCGATAGAAAGCCATACACTTACACCCTGTCCATTAAGTCCGGCTCTGTCCATACAGTCATTCCAGTCACCGCCCCATATTTTGATAAGTCCGTAAAGACCGGTAAAATTATATAAAAATTCAACAGAGCGTTTAACATGTTCATAAACTGTTGCAACTGAACCATTATTGAATTTGATTTCTTCATTGAGAAATTCTTTGTTTCCTGTTTCAAAAACTATATCTTTAATTGCGGATGCAAGCCAGACCGCATTATCTGAAAAGTTATTATCCTGAATACGACCGTCTCTTACAGTTCTTGGCATATATCCGTTTTCATACTGATACTGCATAACTCTTTTAATCCGTTCTGTTGCAAGAGTGGGATTAAAAGCTGAAAGGCAATGGCAGTCCTGTGTTAAATCTCTCATACCGTTATGACGCACTCTTGCCCATCTGCTGCCCAGTATAGTCACATATTTTAACCATGAGTTAGTCACACTGTTGATTTCGGCAACAGGAGTATTGACCGTAACCCCGGATATTTGCTTCGAATAATAATCTGTTACTTCTTTTTTGGCAATTGATGCTTTTTTAGGTGTTAAATAATCATCAAGTATTGCAGGTATATTATTGTAATCAAGCTCATATCCCAACACATAAGCAATTTCTTTTTCCTCTGACGGTGCTAAGGTAATTTCGCTTTGAAGGGCAAAGCAAGCCTTTTCCGAATTACAGGAATTGTTTTCCATTTTGCCTCTTACAATGCTTCTTGGCATAAATTCGTTGCCGTAGGTTCCGATAAATGTATTATGTCTTGCATCGTAACCGCTTATTTTTTCAGAGGATGCCATATAACCGAACATAGGCTGTATTTCCCCTGCATAATCATTTACAACTCTATGGCATATTCCGTTAATTTTTTCATCAAAATCACCAGCCGCGTGATTATAGCCCTGTCTTTTATATTCATCGTCGATATCTGTTGCGGCATACGAAGTAACCCAGATTGTTTTGGGTTTATCTGTTACATTCTTTAATTTCAAAGTCCATACTTCACATTCACCTTTTCGGGGCACATATACACCATATAAGGATTCAATTCCGTTTTTGGACAAATATATTTCACTTGTTCCCAAATCGTGTCTGCATTCATATCCGTCAACTTTATCCTCAACCGGAATACCGTCTGCGGTATGGAATTTTTCGCCGTCGGAAATATATATTTTTCTTGATTTTATAAGATTTACACGGGTTCCGTAATAATCCTGACCCATTCCCTCTCCCATTCCTGTCTGTGAGAAGAAAGCCACGTAATTGTCGTTAAAAAAATAATTATACCAGTTTCTCGGAATATCCCTTTCTGTTATTAAAAATGAGCTTTTGTCTTTTTCAAAATAGCCGTATTTCATTTCGCACCTGCCGTATTAATTAAATTTCAATAATCATTCCGTCGTAAGCAACCCAAAAGTTTTCCTCGGCGGCAATTTTTACAAACTCATCATACATAACACTTTTTGCATTATGTGAAAAATGAGTGAGAACAAAAATCGTATTTGAATCCGTTATTTTTGCTTCTTCAAGTTTTTTCCGCAAATTTATACATCTTCTGAAATCAAGATGCCCTGACCATTCTGTATCGCTCAACCCATAAGTACAATCAAGAGTAATAAGATTGAGAGGCTTTTCAAGAGTTTTAAGATACGAAAAGGTTTCTTCATCATATTCGCTTGTATCTGTTGAATAAAATATACTTTTACCGTCTTTTTCTATAATATAAATCACAGGAGAAGATGATGGGTCGTGAACAGCTTTCAAGGGGGTTACGGTATAACCCTCAATATCCAAAGGCTTATAATGAGCTATAAGCTTTTCACTAAAATCTTCTTCGGGAATCTGACAATCAGTCCGTATTTTTCTTATTGCTTCATACCCTGCTTTATCCGAATAGAAAACAAGAGGTCTTTCATCTTCATAAACATACGCAAATCTTCTTTTCTTTAATGTTACCTCTTCTTTATACAAATGGTCCATATGAGAATGAGTAAGTATGCAGTTTCTTATTTTCTTAAACGGAACATTGTATTTCAAAAAATGCTCATATGTATCTGACGGAAAATCTATAAGTATTTTATCGTCAATTAATGCCTGACTTCTTGTACGGATGTTTCGTCCGCCCGCTTTTCTTGAATTTTCGCAAACCTCACACTCACAAAACATAGCGGGTATTCTTTCGGTTGCCGAGGTTCCAAGATATTGTATTCTCATTTTTTCCCTCTTATTCACATAATAGCGGTGTGAAAAAATCCACACCGCCACTATTAATTTTAATTATTGAGCTGTCTGTCTCTTATATGCGTTGTTATAACATTCTACAAGCTTATCCGAGCCGAGTGAATCGGCTTTCTTAACCCATTCATCCCACTCTTTGTCTCCAAGACCTGTTAAAACATATTTAACGAAGAATTCTTCAGCCGCTTTCTGGACAACAGGCTGTAATTTATTTATAGCATCAAGCTCTTCAGAACTAAAAATGAGAACAGGGTCAAAGGGATTGAATCCGCCGCCTTCTTTATTTTTCATCAAATCCTGTGCTTCCTGAAGTTGTTCTGCAAAATTCCAGTTAGCAGATCTTCTGTCTTCTCTTGAAAGAAGTGTGAATAAACCATACTTATCTTTCAGCATTTCTTCGTCTGCAATAACACCCTCATCGAATCCGAGATATTTTGCAAAACCGTCTTCGCCTATTTCATAAGTTACACCTTCAACACCGAGTGTTGTAAGCTGCGCGCCCGATTCACTGATTGAATAGTCAAGAAGCTTCATTGCAAGAACGCTGTTTTCGCTCTTTGCAATACTTAAGCTTCCCCAGACTTTATCAAGAGTTCTTACTTTACCTGTTCCAATAGGATTACCGAATCTTAAGTCATAACCGGGAACAGTTTCTTCTGTCTGCTGTTTGAACTGAGTCATTCTGTCTATCCAGTCGAAAGTAACAAACGCACTTTCGGGCTGAGTCATTTTAGTTGTCCATGTCTGTGAGGTATTGGTAAGAAATTCCTGGTCAAAAAGTTTTTCTTCATATAACATCTGTAACAAATCGAGAATTTCTTTCATTGTAGGATCTGTTAAAGACTGTTTCCAAACGCCTTCTTCTTCATTGAAATAAGGTGTCCATACTTTATATGAACGGATGTTATACATACCTGCGAAATCAACAAAAATTGTTGTTCCTGTTTTAGAGGTAAACGGAGTTGAATCGGGGTATAATTTTTTAAGCTGTCTTAAAACTTCGACAAATTCTTCTGTTGAATTCCACATTTTTATACCGTGTTTATCTAAGATATCTTTACGATATAACATACCATGGTTTACTTCTCTCTGTATATCCCATACGGGCCATGCATAGTTATGACCGTCTGCTGCTTTAATCCAGTCCATAAAATGTTCTGTTTCATATTCATCTGTTTTTTCGTAGAATATTTCTCTTAAGTTAGGAAGCTCGTCCAGATGAACATCGATAGGCTCCAAAGCTCCCTGTTTATATAAATCCGTTACGGAGTTCTGGAAAATATCGGGAAGATTTCCACTCGCAACAAGCACCTTTGATTTTTCTCCGTATGTAGAAAGCGGTGCGGTCATAACATCAAGGTCAAGACCTGTTCTTCTTTCAAGTTCCTGATATAATACTGCTTCGTTCAAATCATTGGTTGTTTCAGCCTGAATGAACATTGAAATCTTTTCGCCATTGGCAAAAGGAAGCTCAAGAGTGCTGTAATAACCGATTTTTTCGGGACTTAATTCTTCTTTTGTTCTTACTTCGATTGTTGAAGTTTTTTCACCGCAACCGGCAAAGCAGGCAACAACAAGAACAGCCGCAAGAATCATACATAATGTTTTTTTCATTTTTACCGCTCCTTTAATTTTAAAATAAAATGTTTAGTTTCAACAAAAAACTTAGTATAATTCTACACCTTATACACATAATACACAATGTATTTTAATGACAAAAAATTGCCGTTTTGCGCATTTCTTGTTGTAATTTATTGACATCTTTTTCCCTCTTTGATAAAATTTCCATTAAATCCGGGGAGGTTTTACAATGAAAAAAGAAATCCCTATAAAAGAGCATGTTTTTCATAAAACAAGTAATAACTCACTTGTA
>JAZOOC010000151.1:0-11845 GCA_045654825.1 Clostridia bacterium
TACTGAGATTATGTATGTTTTTTCTTTTCTTGCGATCCGGACTTTTTTACATCCCTTTGTATTACATTGCGTCAAATCTTACCTGTGCATCATTGTAAATTTTAACCAACTCGTCCGAGCCTAATTTCTTCATTTTTTCAATCCAGTTATTCCAGTCTTTGTCACCTGATTTGTCATTTAAAACATATTGTGTAAAGAATTCTTCCGCTGCTTTCTGAATAGCTGGCTGAAGCTTGGATTTAACATCTTCTTCTTCGGAAGTGAAAACAAGGACAGGATCAAGCTGATTAAAGCCTGTAACATTATTTATTAAATCCTGTGCTTCCTGTTCTCTTTCAGAGAATTTATAGTAGTTTGATTTTTTATCATATCTGTTTGAAAGAGCAGTAAACAAGCCAAGTTTTGCTTCTATTTCATCAAGATTGTTTGAAGTTTCTGCAACTTCTCCGATATAGGTAGCAAAGCCTTTTTCGTCACGAACAAAGTCTTTTCCTTCAACACCCATTGTAAGAAGTTTTGCACCTGATTCACTTATTGTATAGTCTAAAAGTTTAAGTGCTTTTAAACTTCTGTCACTCTTTGTAACACCAAGATTACCCCAGATTCTGTCAAGCTGTCTTTCTCTGCCGTTACCGATAGGATTTGCATATCTTAAATCGTACCCCGGAACTGTTGACTGCTGTGAGAACTGTTCCAATCTTCCGATAAAGTCAAATGTTATAAATGCTTTATCGTTTTGAATCATTTTTGATGTCCAGGAAGCTTCTGTCATAGTTAAGAATTCCGGGTCAAGCAAACCTTCATTATAGAGCTTTTTGAGAAAATCAAGAATTTCTTTCATTTTTGGATCGGTTAAGCTTTGCTTCCAGATTTTAGCATCTTCGTCATAATATGGAGTCCAGGTGAGGTAGGAACGAATGTTCCACATTCCCATACATTCAAGGAATATGAGTGTTCCTCTTTTTGATGCCCAAGGATATGATTCAGGATAAAGAGTCTTTAACTGTTTTAGTACCTGATAAAATTCTTCTGTTGAATTCCACATTTTTATACCGTGCTTGTCAAATATATCTTTACGATACATAAAGCCGTAGTTAACATCTCTTTGAATATCCCATACAGGCCATTCATAGATATTTCCGTCAGCAGCGGTAAGGCTTTTTATCATATTTTCAGTTTTATATTCTTCCGTTTTATCATAGAAGATTTCTTTAAGGTTAGGAAGCTCATCAAGGTGTTTGTTGATGGGCTCAAACGCACCCTGAACACCGAAATCATTGATATTGATTTCACCTATGATATCGGGAAGATTGTTTTTGCCCGCCATTAAAATTGTTGCTTTATCATTATATGCTGCCTGAGGAACAGTTTCAATCTGAATATCAAGACCTGTTCTTCTTGATAATTCTTTGATTGTTGGAGATTCGCTTACGGGAGTATCTGTTACTTCGCCTTTTAAGAATGCCTTTATTGTTGTTCCCTCTGTATCTATAGGAAGCTTTAATGTACTGTAATATCCGATAACTTCGGGATCGAGTTTTTCGGGAGTTATAGCCTCTATAGTGGTATTTTCTTTTTTACAACCGGAAAAGCAAGCAACACACATTATTCCGGCAAGTATAAAACTGATTATTCTTTTCATTTTAATTCTCCTTTTTATTCATAAAATACGAATGATTTCAATTCAACTTCAATCGGAGTGCCATAGACTGGTTCTCCATCACATAAAATATAAGGTGTGAGGAATACCTTTTTACCTGCGTTAGCACCAAATACGAGTGTTGCAAATGCTTTATCTTTCATTTCTGCCTTAATCTTTTCGCCGTTAAGGTAATCTTCCGCAGTTTCAGAAAGAAGCATTCCGCATTCGCTTATTGTATAACCATATCCTTCATCAATGGTAACCGCAAGAAGTGCTCCTGCCTTACCAATAAAGTTATAACCGCTTAAGGTATATAAATCTTTTATTACTGATAAGCTATCCTCATATTTATAAACATTTGTTATTGAAGGAAGAACACTGTTCTTTTTAAATGATACAACGATAAGAGAATCTTCTGTTATTGAAGGTGTCTTATATACATAAGCTTCCGCCTTGCCTATAGCATCCTCTACTGTTACGCCGTTGAAGGTAAATTCTTTTATTTCATAATCTTCATCAGGTGTAATTGTTATTTCAACTTCTTCATTTTCAGTTACATAAATAACATCATCTGTATCTGCCTGACCGCCTGCGCTTAATTTAATCTGAATTACATAGTAGATTTTTTCATAAGCTATACCCGAAAGCTGGGGATAATCGTAACCATTAAGTTTAACCCAACCGTCAACTGCTAAAAGCGCTAACTGATTTTCGGCTGTGAAAGCTTTCGGAGAACCGTTATAATCGGTTAAATCTTTTTCAGTTAAAATATAAAGATTAGAAATATCAGCTGTTGTTGCATCTATGTTGTCTATAATTTCCTTATCCGAATTTGCTATATCGTAACAATTGGATGCTGTCAATGTTCTTTGGTTATTGCCTTCTGAAAAACTACCAATGATAGAACCAACATATCCTGTTCCAATGATTTTTGCTGTATTAAAGCAATTTGTAAGAGTAAGATCCATAGAAGAATTAGCAACAATACCGCCTGCAACTCCATTTGCTGTTACCGGACCTGAATTATAACACTTATCTATAATATGATAACCTGAGTTAGCCAGTCTTCCTGCAATACCGCCAACAGAAGCACCGTTCGAAATAACTTTTCCCTTATTTGCACATATACTCATTTTAAGAGTTCTGGCTGAATATCCGATAATTCCACCGGTATTTCCGGCACCACCTGTAACTGTACCCTCATTTATAACATTGGAGGCATTTTTTATACCACCGACACCTATAATACCTCCAATACCCATACCGGAAGTGCTTTCAGTCTCTCCTGTATATGTAACATTACCTTTGTTTGTTGAATCTGTAATAGTAAATATACCTGCACTGGTTGTTGCAGTTTCCGCAACAAATCCTCCTGTTTTAACAGATGCACTGTTAACCAAAGCCTCGTTTATACAGCCTGTAACTGTTGAATTAGTGTCTTTACCAATCAATGCAGCCGCACCTGATGCGCCCTCACTTGCAGTAACATTTCCCTTTATAGTGAGGTTGGAAATCTTTGCACCGTCAGTCTCAGCAAACAAAGCAATATATCCTGTGTTTCCTGAAAGATTAACTTTTATATATTTATTATTTCCGTCATAAGTTCCGTTAAATGTTGCTTTAGGAGTTGTGATTGTTTCAATATCTGCAATTTGTTTGTAAAAACCTGTTTCTCCAATATTTGCAAAATGTCTTGCGTTTGCTATTTCGAATGCTGTTTCTTCAGATTCGCCGTCTCCACCTGCATAAAGAGTACTGATGGAAATCTCCGAAAATTCACTTTCTTCTGTTTCATTTACAGCTTTTACTTTGACTGTATATGTTTTTCCATAAACTATATCTGAAAGTTCATACGAATCTCCTGTGATAATTTCTGTTGCCACATCAGCTTCGCCGTCATTTAAAACAACATGATATCCTGTTGCTCCATCAAGCTTTTTCCAACTTACTGAATAGCTGTCATTATTAATGTTATAGTTTTCCTGCAAATCTATTGTTGCTGTTGAAAGATCAACTATTTCACGGTATGGATTAGAAATTAATTGAGGATAATCAAAACCTTCTTTGATTTCCCATACAGCGTCTTCCCCATCGAAATCAAAGCCGTCAAAGGATTCTTCCTGAACCATCTGTTCTTTTGATAAACCGATAGGTAAATATTCATTTACCAAAACATCTGCAACAGGAGGAGTGAATGCAAAATCAGTTACTTCTTTTCCTGTATCAAGATAATAGTTATTCGCAATATCTATAGCATTACTATATGTGATGCTGATTGCAAGAGGATATATTCTTTCTTCATTTGTATTTAATAAGTTATAGGTGTTTTTAATAGTAATTGTGCCGCCCTTAACTGTTCCTACGATACCTACATACTGTCTTGGGTCAGTGTTTATACCTCTTGTGTTTGCAGTATTAAAGCAATCGGTTATGGTAAGAACACGGGCACTGGTTGATGAAGATGTTCCTGAAATACCACCGATTGACTGTCCGCCGAGTATATTACCTGTATTGTAACATCTTGAAATAGTACCGAAACCTGAACCTATAATACCACCAATCTGTGTATATCTGGAACCTGTTCCGCCGCCTATTTCTCCGTAATTGGCACAATCAGTGATTGATATTGTATTACCTGTCTGTCCTACAATACCACCTACAAACTGTTTGCCTTTTACTTCGCCGTAGTTATAACAGAACGAAAGTTTAATAGAAGCATTTCCTGTTCCACCTATGATACCGCCGACTCTGTTTATATTGTTTCTGTATAATGAACAGGGTGCAACCGAGGCATAGTTATTACAATAACTGATTTCCGCATTATAATCGCCAACAGAACCTATAATACCACCAATATTACCGGTAACAGAATTTGTATCAGTAGCATCAGTAGATGTTGAGGTAATTACCGCATAATTATCGATATATGATACTTTTGCAGCTCCTACAACCGAGCCTGCAGCAGAACCCATAACAGAATCACCTGTTATATTACCTTTTAATTTAAGATTTGAAATCTCACCTGCACCAAGGTAATTAACAAGACCTAAATTGCTTGTTCCTGTTTTTTCGAGTGTAATTGTGGGTTTGTTGCCCTCTCCGTTTAAATTACCTTTGATTTTTCCGGTAAAGGGAGCTTCCGCTGTACCTATATCGACATTGTTATCTCCTGTTAAGTCGATATTTCCCCAAATTTCATAGGTTGCAGTCAAATCGTTCAAAATTTGTTTAAAATCTGCAGCATTTCTTACGATGTATGCACCGTCTGATGTTTTATCAAGCAAAACCGAAGCTTTAACTTCAATTGATATTTCTGAAAATTCAGTTTCGCTGATTTCGTTTATTGCTTTTACTTTAACTGTATATGTTTTTCCGTAAGCAACGTCTGAAAGAGTATATGAATTTGTTGTTATTGTTTCTGTTTTAATATCCGATTCTCCATCGTTTAAAACAACCTGATATTCTGTTGCGCCTTCAACCTCTTCCCAAATTACTGAATAGGAGCCGTCATCGGCATTATAACTTTCCTGCAATTCGATTGTTGCTGTTGAAATATCAATTAATTCTTTGTATGGATTATCTATAAGCTGAGGATAATCATATCCTGCTTTGATTGCCCATACAGCATCGGCATCTTCAAAATCAAAGCCGTCAAAGGACTCTTCTTCTGTCATCTGTTCAGCTGTTAAAGCAGTTGGCAGATATTCAGCTATAACAGTTTCGTCTTTAGAACCATTTACAGCAAATGCTGCAACTGTTTTACCTTTATCTAAATAATAGTTATTTGTAAAAGTTATACTGTTTGTATATGTAACATTATCTGTTAAAGGATATATATTGGGTTCAGTGGTATTTGTTAAGTTATATGTGTTTTTTATAGTGAATGTGCCACCTTTCAAGCTGGCTGCAATACCTATATACTGATCATAACTTCCATTAGTACCTCTTGTATTGCCGATATTGAAACAATCTGTTATTGTAAGAACACGGGCACTGGTTGATGAAGATGTACCTGCAATACCACCAACATAAATACCTGTTAATATATCACCTGTGTTATAGCATTTTGATATAGTTCCGAAGCCTGCACCGATAATTCCGCCGACCTGAGTATATTTAGAACCTGTTCCGCCGCCGATATTACCGAAGTTAGCACAACTGGTAATAGTCGCAGCTTTACTGCTGCTACCTGTGGAACCTACAATACCGCCTACAAACTGCTTTCCTTTTACTTCACCATAATTGTAACAATATGAAACTTTTATATTCTCATTTCCTGTCGACCCGATAATACCGCCAATAGTGTTAATATTATTGGAATATAATGACGCCGGAGCAACAGTTACATAGTTATTACAATAGGAAATATTTGCAGCAAAAGCACCGACAGAACCTATAATACCACCAATATTACCGGTAACAGAATTTGCAACAGTAGCATCAGTAGATGTTGAGGTAATTACCGCATAATTATCGATATATGAGTCTTTTGCAGCACCGACAACCGTTCCTGCAGCAGAACCCATAACAGAACCACCTGTTATATTACCTTTTAATTTAAGATTTGAAATCTCACCTGCACCAAGGTAATTAACAAGACCCAAATTGCTTGTTCCTGTTTTTTCGAGTGCAATTGTGGGTTTCTTACCCTCGCCGTTTAAATTACCTATGATTTTTCCTGTAAAGGGATTTTCTGATGTGCCTATATCGACATTATTTTCGCCTCTTAAGTCGATATTTCCCCAAATTTCATAGGTTGCAGTCAAATCGTTTAAGATTTGTTTAAAATCTGCAGCGTTTCTTACGATGTATGCACCCTCTGAGGTTACATCCAAACCAACTTCTGCAAATGCCGAGATTGTGCTTAAGCCTGAAATACCAAGAAGGATTGCAAGACTTAATAAAACTGAAACAATTCTTTTCATTTTTGAAATCTCCTTTTCTTATAAATTTATTTATTTTTTATAATTATTCCGTATGTTGAGGCATTACCGAAACCGCCGAGAACTACTTCGGTACTACTTCCGTTTTCTACGGAATATTCTTTTTTATAAACTATGGCATCTTCGTATTTTAAAGAGCCTGTTTCTGCCGAAACAATATATTCAGTTTTAATCCATTCGCCATCCGTAATCCACTGAGGCGGAGTTTGAGAATAAATAATAACATAAATCTCAAAAGATGAATTATGAACATTAAATTTCAGCCATTCAGAAGAGTTTTTTGCAACATTAAGTTTTCTGTGGTCATAGTTTGTCATTATATAAGGACAACCCTCAAGCGCTTCGGGAACGGCAGTATAAGCATATACACGATTTGTATATAAGGGACTTCCCTCGGCTATTCCGTCATCGGAATACGAATAAATATTTTTTGCCCATGTATCGTTCTCGCCGCATTTAACTGAAATATCCGAAACATAAAAGATATTATCGGGAATTTTATCAAAGCTAAATTCAAAAGCTTTGTTATAAACCTTACAACCATTATTATCAAATCCCGAAATATTGTATGAATAGCTGTTTCCCAGATGGATATTATCATCTTTTATAGTTTCATCCTTTTTGAAGTCTGAAACATAAAATCCGTCTCTTTTAAGCTTGTATATAATATTATCCGAAAGAGCTTCCGGTAGAGAAAATGTTACTTCATTAAAACCTGTAACTGTTGTTGTAATCTCTGATGTGGTTGGATTTGTCAGTTCTCTGTTTAACTTTGCAACCTGCAGATTATCTGCTATAACCGTATTGGTTGAGCTTCCTATTCCGATTCTTCCTTTGATTTCTTCATCGGTTTCGCAAACTCCCGAGAGCTTTCCGTCAACATATGCAGAAATACAATTATCTGCAATATCAACTCTTATACTATGAGCTTTGCCGTCGGAGAAATCTGCATTTATTTCTCCCTCTTTGAATGCGGATATTCCATTGTATCGGTATATTCCCGCATTTACTCCGCCAAACTCAACATAGTAATAATTATTTTTAGAATTATAACCGCTTAATTTTCCGTAAGAAGCATTACAGTTGTAGCCGGCTAATATCTTAACGCCTTCACACGATGCTTCGGCGGATATTGTATATGAGCCGGATAAATATCCTTTGTTTGAAACAGCACTTGCAGAGCCGGGTAATTTTATCTTACCGTTTTCGCTTATAATACTGCCGGAAAGTTTTAATAAATCTTCTTCATCCTTATCGAAAGAATATTTAAAATAACTGTTTTCAGGAATAACCGATATTTTAACATTCTTCGTTATTCCTCTGTATGTTATATCAACCGATGTTTCTCCAATGTTTTTTGCTGTGATAATATTTTTATCAAGCTCACATATACTGTTTTTTGCAACATCAAGCTTTAACTCATCGCGGTTAACATTATATATTCCGCCGTCAGAATATTCTGCGTAACCCGAAATATTATAAATATTGAACTGTTCTCCCTGTTTCAAATAAATCTCCTGAGAAAACGGAGTATACGAAACAGGATTTTCACGAGGCTCGTATTCGTTATACGCACCCGGCATATCTTTGAGATGTTCGATCCACCATTTGTCTGTGGGACCTGCCGTATCAGTTGTTATAATTCCTCTTCTTCCTTCTTCTTTTGAAATTTTATATATGCCGATATCGGTTTTTCCCGCAGACAACGCGGAATCTATCTCTGAAAGCTCAGGAATAAATATTCCCCTTTCACTAAAAAGCCCTTCATTTTTTGGTATAAAAATTTCGCCGTTAAAATAAGCATCGCCCGAATTATCTATTGTTCTTATTTTCACGCTTCCGTTCCCCATACGGATATTTCTTCTGAATTTATATTCATCTGTTATGTATGGGGAAACATCACTTAATGCTCCGCTGTTAACTTTTTGAATATTATTTTCAAAGGTAACATTTTTACCGCTTTTATAAAGAATTGCTTTTCCGTTTCCCGAAAGTATATAGTTATTTACAACCCGTATATTTTCGGGTGGGATAATACTGTTCTGATTAAGCTTTTCACCAATGGAAATTCCTGCATACCAGGGATTAATTATGGTATTGTTTGCAATAAGATAATTTTTGGGAGTATCATATTCATTGCCGTCCGATGCGGATAAAACAATAGAATTTCTTCTTATGGCATAAAAATAATTATTAGCTATAATATTATTCTTGCCATACGCCCTTACTCCATCCTTCATATTTATGAAATAATTTCCGTATACAGTGTTATTATCCCCTGCCCTTATGCAAAAGGTTGATGACGGATTATTCAAAAAAGTATTGAACTTATATGTATTGTAAGATGATTTGTTTGAAATAATCTCTGCCCCGTCACCGATACAATCTTCAAAAAGATTGTTGGAAACCTCGGTATAAAGAGCAAGTTCTCCTCCTACTCCCACCTGCAAACATTCAAGTCCGTTTGATTTATCGGGATAAAGCTCTTTTACGGCTCTTACTTTTTTAAAATAGTTATTATCTATTTTGTTATGTAAAACATTAGTTAGTTCTCCAGTCGGGTCATCATAAGCATAGATACCTATCCCGATACTTTTTGAGTCGTAGAAGGTGCAATGGTCGATACGGTTATAAGAAGAATTATCCGATATCAAAATTATTCTTCCACCCGAACCGTTTCCCGATGCTCCTTCAAAGAAACAATCAGTAATTCTTATACCTTCGCCGTTTTTTATGCTTATTAAATCGGCATTTGATACAGATTTTGCATCTTTAAAATAAACCCCCGAAAGCGTAACATACTTTCCTGAAATATCAATATGGCAATCGCCTGTCAGTATAACACCGCCTTCATTATAAGGTTTAATCACTATTGGATTTTCCTTAGTGCCGGATGCATTAATATTAAGTTTAATATCCGTATATATACCATCTGAAATTTTTATCGTATCTCCTGCCTCTATAGAAGAAAGGTATGTTTTAATATCATTTAAAGACACATCAGAATATACATAAGCATAAGATATAGTGGGAACAAAAATTATATTTATTATAAATATAAATAAAATTAACTTTGAAATCTTTTTCATATTTCACC
Source organism: Clostridia bacterium (assembly GCA_045654825.1). Lineage (GTDB taxonomy): Bacteria > Bacillota > Clostridia > UMGS1840 > HGM11507 > JAZQFU01. The sequence continues at coordinate 9,683 of JAZOOC010000151.1, forward strand.
GCCTTTTAATTTAATTATTTATCCGGAACAATTATAACGCCATAAGCAAAAGTTGCATTGGAGCCGATACTGCCCAAAGTAATCGTTCTTGTCTGCCCTTTACCTACTTCAAAGCGTTTTCTGTATACATAGTCGGCTCTTTTTACGGTTGTGGTATTCTGCCAGAATCCAATAGGATATCTTACAACTGTCCACTGCTGGTCATAAAGCCATCCCGGAGGATTTGTTGCAAATACTGCAATATATATTGTTACCGATTTATTATGAACATCAAATTTTAAAAAGTCATTAAGAGTATCCTGCTTATAATATGTATCTGATCTTAACTGGTAATTCGGCTGTATATAAGCCGCGCCTAAGAATTCTTCCGGTACGTTTTCATACGTATACACTCTGTCAGAGAAAATAACTGAATCCTCCGAAAATCCGCTTTGCATAAAATCAGGAACACCGCTGCCGTTAAGGTAATCGCATTTTATGTAAGATTCATCAGGTCCCATCTTTGCCTGAATGTTATTAAAGTAAAATTCGTCTTCGGGTTCACGGGTACCGTTATATACAGTGCTTCCTTCTGCAACAAGAATGCCATCTTTATCAAAGGCTTTTATGGTATATTTGTATTCGTCATAAACATCTATGCGATTATTGTTAAATACCGGCTCCAAACTATCTAAAACAAATACATCATTTGTATAAAGTTTATATATAATATCTTTTTGTACTAACTGGTCGCAGTAAACTGTTAAGTATTCATAAACAGGAACCTCGGTTTTTAAGTTTAGAGTTGAAATCTGAGTTTCTTTTTTATTTTCTTTTTCTTGTTTTAAGGATATATCCTTAAATTCGACTTTAGAGGTATATGCACCAAATCCGATACTGCCCTTAATTTCATCAACTGTTTCTGCAACACTTACGGTTTTTCCATCACATTTAACAGTAATGATACTGCCATCATATATAATTTCAACCTGATGTTCTAAATTATCGTCATTAGGAACAAGCATACTTGCAAGTTTTGTATTATTCCATCCGTCATAACGGAAAATACCGCTTGTTGTTTCGTTTGTACCAAAGCCTATAATATATCTTGTATCATCAATTGCATATTCAGTTATCATCGGAATGGAATTTTGAATCTTATATCCTTTATCACCTAAAAGAACATAAGCGTCAAAGTTGCCCTCCACGGCGGTATATTTAAAGTTCAATGTAAAATCAGAGTCAACAAAGCTTCCTTTATCAATAATTGATTTAGCACCTGCTTCTTGTCCCGAAACACGCCCTTCTGATATTTCCCAATTTCCTTCCTGTGATACATAATGTGTGTTATCATAGGTATTAACATCTATTAAAGCTGTTTTTCCTTTATATGTTGCCCTGATTTTAGCATTTCCTTCTTTTAATCCTTTAATGGTATTACCTGATATTGATATTACATCTTTACCCTCAATAATTTCATAACTTACCTTTTCGGGATTTATTGTATAGGAGTTTCCGTTTTCGTAGGTTGCATATCCTCCTAAATTCATAATGTCATACTCTGCTTTATAAGGAATATCTATACTTGTCATAGCGGAAGTGTAACTTTGAGGCTCATAGTCAGGCTCAATATCAAGATAATTTGCCGCAGGTTGTCTTAAATGAGGTATCCACCATTTATTTATAGGTCCAACATCATAAACATCAAGAAGCCCTTCTCTGCCTTTTTCTTTAATATCATTAACGCCTATATCAAAGGTTTCTCTTCCTGTTATGGCATTTACATTTTCAACATATTTACCCTTACCCTCTACCTTGCTCATATCAGACGGAACAAAAATTCCGTCAAAGGTAAGCGGAATATTAGAAAAATCATTATTTTCGCCTTTAATTTCCTTTGTTTCATCGTTACTTCCGTTTCCATAAGCCGATATAATATTATTTGAAAAATCATATCCGTTAAGGTACGCGTTTCTTACTGCGTGACCTTTCATTGCCACAACAAGATTATTTGTTATTTTTATATTATCAGGCGGAAGAACATAGGTAGACTGATTGTTAAGCTTATCTCCTAAGATAATTCCTCCCCATCCGGGATTTATAACAGTGTTGTTTGCAACCAACAAGTCGTTAAGATGTGCATATCCGTCATTGTCGGTTGTTGAAATTCTTATAGCATCACGG
>JAZOOC010000152.1:0-7679 GCA_045654825.1 Clostridia bacterium
TTTTAAAAAAATTTTCAAAATACTCTTGTATCCTGTGATAATATCGTGTATAATAGTAAAGAAAATATTATATTATCTTGGTGTTGTGTTTTCATTTCCTTGGAAAATAATTAAAAAACAAGCTTTGATAATTAAAAATTCAGTTAATAAAGCATTCAGAAGATTTAAAAAAATATGAAGGAGGGAAATAAATGAAAATAAAAGTTAATGTTAAAAGATTTACTGCTTTTATTCTTGTTTTGTTTACCTTCTATATTTTTTCAATGCATTATAAAGCTGTTGTGGATGCGGTGAATATCGATAAAGAAAAAGAAGAGTATGAAGCTTTAATAGCAGAGCAGACGGAACTGAATAAAGAGCTTAAAGAAAAACAGGCGCATCTTGAATCAGCAGAATACTACGAAGAAATAGCAAGAGAAAACCTCGGGCTTTTAAAATCCACAGAAACTCTTTATATTAATGCAGATAATAAATAATTTTTAAAAAAGCTATTGACAATTTATTATTTATATGATAAAATTTAAAAGCTTGCTCAAGTGGCGGAACTGGCAGACGCCCGGGACTTAAAATCCCGTGAGGTAACACTCGTACCGGTTCGATTCCGGTCTTGAGCACCAAAAAAATGCTTGAATCCGTAAGGTTCAAGCATTTTTTGTATTTTCTTAAAAATTTTATTGTTTTAAAAGCGATTTTCCTTCCCATTCTCGTGGCTTTGAAACATTCATAATTTCAGCTATCGTAGGAGCAATATCTAAAATGCTTACATCTTTAAGCTCTTTTCCGGCTTCAAAGTCGGGACCTACAAAAATCATAGGAATAGTCATATCCTCGTCCATTTCTGTTCCGTGAGCTCTGTCGTGTCCGCCGTGGTCTGCGGTTATTATTACAGTATATTCTTCTCCGCAGTTTTCAACAACTTTTTTCACATTATCTATTGCGTGTCTTATATAATCGAGATAAGCTTCACTCATCCAGCCGTTGTCGTGACCGCCTTTTTCGTCTGTTTCCACCATATATAAAAATACAAAATCGGGATTAGCTCTTTTTACATATTCAAGCGCTCTGTCGGTTAACATACCGTCTGTATGCTCGAAAGCATAGGCATTTATATAACAGGCTTCCATTAATGATTCCGGTCTTGAAACATCGCGAAGAGGCTCCCATCCGTAAAACATTCCCGATACCTTTCCTGCGTTTTTAATCTGCTCAAAAAGTCCGGGTATAGGTCTTACCTGAGGTGCATAATCGTTTGTTGTTGTGCCGTGTCTTTCAGGAGTTACACTGTGAAATAAAGAAGTGTGGCAGGGTAGTGTAACAGACGGAAAAACCGTTCTTGCATTAAATGTGTATGAGCCGATTTTTTTAAGCTCATCAAGATACGGATTTTTGCATTGGCAAAGCCCGTCGGGACGCATACCGTCGATTGAAATTAATATAACTTTTTTGTTCATTAAAAAACCCCCGTTTATTTTATAATTTCATCAATTTCTTTAAGTTCTTCGCAGCTAAAAGAAGTGTTTTCAAGCATTTTAATATTTTCGGTTATCTGTTCAGGTTTTGATGCACCGATAAGAACACTTGTTACTTCTTTGTGATTATATACCCATGAAAGTGCCATCTGTGCAAGAGTCTGTCCGCGTTTTTTGGCAATTTCATTAAGTTTTTTTGTTTTTTTGATTATTTCTTCTGTTATTGAAGATTCCTTTAAGAAAATTCCTGTTGTTTTTACACGGCTGTCTTCAGGAATGCTGTTGAAATAACGGTCTGTAAGCAGCCCCTGTGCAAGCGGACTGAAAACGATAAGACCTTTTTTATAGTTGTTGAGTTCGTTTAAAAGTCCGTTTTTTTCTATTGTTCTGTCAAGTATTGAATATCTGTTCTGATTAATTACAAAGGGACAGTGCAATTCATTTAAAATTTCTGCCGCTTTTTTCATTGTTTCTCCGTCGTAGTTGGAAAGACCTGCGTATAAAGCTTTTCCGCTTTTAACGATGCCGTCAAGTGCCCACATGGTTTCGTATAAAGGTGTATCGGGATCCATTCTGTGATGATAGAATATATCAACATAATCAATATTCATTCTCTTAAGACTCTGGTCAAGACTTGCAACAAGATATTTTTTGCTGCCAAAATCGCCGTAAGGACCGGGCCACATATAATATCCCGCTTTGGTGCTTATTACAATTTCATCACGGTAGCTTTTCATAAAACCGTTTAATATTTTACCAAAGTTTGTTTCAGCAGAGCCGGGCATGGGACCGTAGTTGTTAGCAAGGTCAAAATGAGTTATTCCGTTATCGAAAGCGGTATAACACATCTTTTTCATATTTTCAAAATCAAAATTATCTCCGAAATTATGCCATAATCCCAAAGATACTGCAGAAAGCTTAAGACCGCTTTCGCCGCATTTGTTATATTCCATTTTGTCATATCGTTTTTCATTGGCACTATATTGCATTTTTAATCACCTCATAAAATTATAACACTTATTATATCCCGAATCAAGCATTAATAAAAAAAGCTTGACATAATTATAACTATATGTTAAAATATACACTGATTTAAAGGTGTTGACGAAGAGTGCGTTGTTGCGAAGCCTTAGTGCAGTAAGACTTGAACACAATATGCCTTAAACTTGCTAAATTTCAATACTTTTGTCATGTCGGTTTTGCAGGATTATTATGAATTTAGGTTTTTAAACCATATCGGGTTTAAGTCTTACTGCATTAAAAGAGAAGTGGCGGTCGGTGCAAGCCATAGGAAAAGCAATAATGTTTGTAGCTTCCGAGCCGGGAGGAAGAAAGCAGGCAGCAGCCGATAAGATAGGGCGATAAGAAAGGTCGATAAGATAGGTCGATAAGCCGGAAAAATCGTTTCTGTCGTGTTTGTTGTCGTTGTAAGTAGAACCTCTCCGTATTGCTGCGTTAAAGCATAAGGATTGTTAGATCCTGAGAGTGGCGGTTTATAACCGCAATTTGAGTGGTACCGCGGGTGAACTTAAAATAAGGCACTCGTCTCAAAGTTTCAGTTTTACTTTGGGGCGGGTTTTTTTTCGCCTCGGAAACGGAGAAATGATATGGAAAATTTAAAAGACATTAATTTGAAAATCAAAGAAATGGCTCAGCGTATTCGTGAACTTCGTGAGATAGAAAATTATTCGCTTGAGGATATGGCTGAAAAAACAGGAGTTTCGGTTGAAGAATACGAAAAATGCGAAAACGGAGACAACGACCTTAACTTTGCGTTTATATATCGTTGTGCATCTGCATTAAGGGTTAATGTTACAGATATTATCGAGGGTTACAGCCCCAATCTTAAATCTTATACCGTAACCCGCGCAGGAGCAGGTCAGCAGATTGCAAAAGCGCATGGTATGACATATTTCAATCTGGCATACGCATTTAAAAACCGTATTGCAGAGCCTCTTTTCGTACGCAGTGTATACGATGAATCCGCACAAAATAAAGATATTGAACTCACAACACATTCCGGTCAGGAATGTGATATAGTTGTAGAAGGTCATCTTATGGTGCAGGTTGGGGAGCATAAAGAAGTTTTAGGCCCCGGCGACAGTATATATTATAACAGTGACACTCCTCACGGAATGATTGCTGTAAATGGTAAAGACTGTACTTTCTATGCAATAGTTCTTCGTTCAGATTATAAAGAGGGCGAGAAAACTTCTTCAGATGTTATAACAAAAGAAATTATCGGTACTGTTTTAAGAGATACTAAAGACAGAATTTACAGAGAGTTTATAGATGTTACAGAAGACGAGCAGGGAACACCAACCTCTATAACCTTTAAAAATGAAGATAAATTTAATTTTGCATTCGACCTGGTAGACAAGCTTTCAGAAAGAGAACCCGATAAACTTGCAATGCTTCATATAGCTAAAGATAAAACTGAACGCCGTTTTACCTTTACCGATATGAAAAAGCTTTCCAATCAGTGCGCGAACTATTTCGCATCTCTTGGTATTAAAAAAGGCGACAGAGTAATGCTTATCTTGAAAAGACATTATCAGTTCTGGATAGCAATGCTCGGTCTTAATAAATTGGGTGCAATCGCAATTCCTGCAGTAAATCAGCTTCAGGAACACGACCTCGTATACAGATTCCAGTCTGCAGGAGTCAATACAATTGTATGTACCGCAGACGGAGATACAGCCCATCAGGTAGAGATTGCAGCTAAGCAATGTCCTGAGCTTGTAAATAAGCTTATAGTTAACGGAGAAAGAGATGGCTGGAGAAACTTCGACGAGGAATATAAACGCTTCAGCACTCATTTCAACCGTACAGAAGACTCTCCCTGCGGTGATGATACTTTGCTTATGTATTTTACTTCGGGAACATCGGGTTATCCCAAAATTGCCGTTCATAGTCATAAATATCCGCTCGGACATTTCCATACTGCAAAATACTGGCATAATGTAGATCCAGACGGACTTCACTTCACTATTTCAGATACCGGCTGGGCAAAGGCTATGTGGGGTAAATTGTATGGTCAGTGGCTTTGCGAAGCGGCTACATTTGTTTATGATTTCGACAGATTTGATGCAGCAGATATACTTCCAATGTTTGCTAAATATCATATAACAACATTCTGTGCGCCTCCTACAATGCTTCGTATGATGGTAAAACAGGATATTTCACAGTATGATTTCTCGTCTGTTCGTCATATGACAACTGCGGGAGAAGCGTTAAATCCTGAAGTTTACCGACAGTTTGAAAAAGCAACAGGATTACAGATAAAAGAAGGCTTTGGTCAGACTGAAAGCACAATGATTATCGGTAACCTTGTAGGAAAGCCTCATAAAATCGGTTCAATGGGTAAACCTGCTCCCATATATGATGTTATGCTTATGGACAGCGAGGGTAACCCTGTAAAAACAAGTGAATCGGGCGAAATCGTAATTAATGTTAAAAACGGAGCACCCTGCGGTCTTTTCAACGGATATTATAAAGACGAAGAAAAAACAAACGAGGTATGGTACGACGGATATTATCATACAGGGGATGTTGCTTGGAAAGATGAAGACGGCTTCTACTGGTATGTTGGAAGAAGTGACGATGTTATTAAATCTTCGGGCTATCGTATAGGACCTTTCGAAATAGAAAGCGTTATTATGGAGCTTCCTTATGTTTTAGAATGCGGTGTGTCTGCTGTACCCGACGAAGTAAGAGGGCAGATAGTAAAAGCAAGTATCGTATTGGTGAACGGTACTACACCGACAGATGAACTCAAAAAAGAAATTCAGGATTATGTTAAGGAGAAAACCGCTCCCTATAAATATCCGAGAATAGTAGAGTTCAGAGAAAGCTTGCCTAAAACAGTAAGCGGAAAAATTCAGAGAAATAAACTTTAATCAAAAAGGAGAACGATTGATTTCGTTCTCCTTTTAAACATAACACATATTTTGCCTTTTCATATAATATACCGGTGAATATTATGTATAAAAAAATAAATATCGTATCCTTTACATCGGAATATCCGCCTGTATATGCAGATATTAATGGTAGCGGCAAATATCCCGAAATAAAGGGAAAAACAGAGTTTTATCAGACAAGAAGCGGAGTAATGGTTGTTGCGGAAATCACAGGGCTTCCTTTAGAAAAAGAATGTTCAAATCCCATTTTCGGATTTCATATTCACGAAGGGGAAAGCTGTAGCGGAAATGGAGAAGAACCTTTTTTTAATACATTAGGTCATTACAATCCAAAATCATGTCCTCACCCTTATCATGCGGGGGATATGCCGACTTTGTTTTCAAATGACGGCTATGCCTTTTTAACTTTTTTTACTAACCGTTTTACAGTAAAAGAAATAATAGGTAAAACCGTTGTTATACATTCATCTTCTGATGATTTTACAACTCAGCCCTCGGGAAATGCAGGAACAAAAATTGCCTGCGGAAAAATTCAGAGAAATAAATTATAATATATATCAAAAGGCTGAACGATTCGTGTCGTTCAGCCTTGAATTTATAATTCTGAGGTTTCAATTTTTTCAATAATATCAGTTATGTCGCAATCCAAAGCCGTTATTATCTTTGATAATACAATGTTGTCATATCTTGTGATTTTGTTTTTATAGTAATTATCGATTATATGATACATAATGCCTGTTCTTTTAGCAAGTTCGTATCTGCTTATGTTCATGTTTTTAAGCGTCTTGTCAAGCTTTAATTTTACCTTATACATAATACCAACTCCTGATATATATTATAATAGAGATATATTTACTTGACAATTCATTTATATAGGTATATACTTATATAGAGATGTAAAAATGTATACTCCGATTGTTGCGACACTAATCGAAAAGACACTGCAGATGGCAATTAGCTATCTGCAGTGTCTTTTCGATTCAGTGTTTCATTCGCATATCTTACGCTCTCCATTGCATCTTTTGAATAATGGTCCGCACCGATTTTCTTTGCATATTCTTCTGTAAGAACAGCACCGCCTACCATTATTTTACAGTCACAGGATTTGCGAAGTCTTTTAATTGTTTCTTCCATATTATTTACGGTTGTTGTCATTAAAGCACTTAAGCCTACGAGGGGGATGCTGTTTTCTTTAGTTACTTTAACTATTTCATCAAATTCAACATCTTTTCCCAAATCAATAACATCATATCCGTAGTTTTCTAAAAGAACACGAACAATATTTTTACCTATATCGTGAATATCTCCCTTTACTGTAGCAAGAAGTATTTTTCCTTTCTTTTCTTCTTTTGTTCCGCTATTTGAAAAATGTTCTTTTATCGCATCAAAAGCAGATTTTGCCGCATCTGCAGCCATAAGAAGCTGGGGAAGAAAGAGTCTTTTTTCTTCAAATTCTTTTCCAACTAAGTTAAGTGCGGGAATTAAAATTTCGTCTATTATTTCAAGCGGTTTAAGATTTTCAAGCTCTTTTTTAGTAAGTCTGAAAGCGTTTTCTTTTAAACCCTTTATAACGGCATCTTTAAGAGAAATTCCATCCACGGCAACCGACGGCGAAACAATCGGCTCTGCACCGAAATTTTCTATATAAGAAGAACAATTTTCGTCTTTGCCCGAAAGCACAAGGTATGAATAATATGCTTTTCTCATAGCATCGTTTAATGGATTTATTATTCCTGCACTCAATCCCTCGTTTAACGCAAGAGAGAAGAAGGTTGAGTTTATATTTTCTCTTTGGGGTAAACCGAAAGATATATTTGAAACACCTAAAACGCTGTTAGCAGCGAGCTTGTCTTTTAAAAGCTTTATGGTTTCAAGAGTTATTTTTGCATTATCTTTTCCTGTGCTTACTGTTAATGCGAGAGGGTCAAAAACAATATCTTTTATGGAGAGGCCGTATTCTTTTGCAGTGTTTAATATTTTTACAGCTATTTTGAACCTCTCTTCTGCCGTTTCGGGAATACCGCTTTCGTCTAAAAGAAGCGCTACTACAACTCCGCCGTATTTTTTAACAAGAGGGAATACCGCTTTCATAGACTCTTGTTTTCCGTTAACCGAATTTATCATTGGCTTTCCGTTGTAAATTCTTAAACCTGCCTCAAGAACTTCGGGGGAATCTGCATCTATCTGCAGTGGAGTATCCGAAACTGACTGAATTTCATAAACCAGTCTTTTGATAGTCTCCGGCTGATTGATTTCGTTCATTCCAACATTTACATCAAGTATATGTGCA
>JAZOOC010000153.1:0-2565 GCA_045654825.1 Clostridia bacterium
TATACATAGTTAAAATACTAAGTGAATATTCAGATGAAGAACATCCTGTATCTATGAGTGAAATTATAGAAAACTTATCTATGTATGGAATAAAAGCAGAAAGAAAAAGTATATATGACGATATTGAATGTCTTATTAATTTCGGATATGATATAATTTCTTCCAAAGGGAAAAAGAATGGATATTTTATAGGAGAAAGAGATTTTGAACTTGCAGAGCTTAAGCTTTTGGTTGACAGTGTGCAATCATCTAAATTTATAACCAAAAAGAAAAGCGACCTTTTGATAAAAAAGCTTGAAAGCTTAACCAGTAAGCATTTTGCGAAAGAACTTCAAAGACAGGTTTATGTTGCGGACAGAATAAAAGTTACAAATGAAACAGTATATTATAATGTATCGCATCTGCATAATGCCATTGCAGAAAATTCTCAGATTTCTTTTAAATATTCAACTTATAATCTTGAAAAGAAAAAGGAACTGCGAAATGATGGCAATAATTATGTTGTAAGTCCGTATAATCTTGTTTTTTCGGATGATAACTATTATCTTATTGCTCATTATCCGAAAAATGAAAGGTTAACTCATTTTAGGGTTGACCGTATGAGCGATATAAATCTTACCGGTGAAAAAAGAAAAGATATTTCAGAGGTTGCCGGAGAACATTTCAAACTGGGAGAATATATGAAAAATACCTTTGATATGTTCGGTGGAAGCAACGAGAAAGTAACTCTCCTTTGCGATAATTCTCTTATTAACGCTGTTATAGACAGATTCGGAGAAGATGTGCATATAAGGAAAAATGATACTCAAACCTTTTATGCGACGGTAAGTGTTAATGTAAGTCCTACATTTTTTGCGTGGGTGTTTACATTTGGCGGAAAAATGAAAATTTCTTCTCCTGAATATGTTGCAAAAGAATTTATGCAAACGGCAGAAGAGGTAATTAAATAATTTACGGAGGAAAAAATGGGTGCAATCGAATTAATACTGATAGCCATAGGGCTGTCTATGGATGCTTTTGCAGTAGCGGTGTGTAAAGGCCTTAATATGCGAAAGCTTAATTTAAAACACGGATTTATAATAGCGTTGTTTTTTGGAATGTTTCAGGGGCTGATGCCTCTTCTTGGATGGTTTCTCGGAAGCCGTTTTGCTTCATATATAGAAAGCATGGATCACTGGATAGCCTTTATTCTTTTGCTGTTTATAGGTGGTAAAATGCTTTACGAGGCTATAAAAGGGGAGGATGATTGTTGTGAGTGCTGTACGTTTGTTCTTGATATAAAAGAATTGTTTGTTCTTTCGGTTGCGACAAGTATAGATGCTCTTGCAGTTGGTATTTCCTTTGCATTTTTTGAAATTAATATAATTGCTGCCGTTTCGGTTATCGGTGCAATTACCTTGTGCCTTTCCTTTGCGGGTGTTGTTATTGGAAATAAATTTGGCAGTAAGTATGAGAAGAAAGCAGAGATCGCCGGTGGCGTAATTCTTGTGCTCATCGGAATTAAAATCCTTACCGAACATTTGTTTTTTTCTTAAAAAATATGAAAAATATCTATTGACTGTTTGACAATTTTAGATTATAATAAAAGTGTCTAACTATAATAAAAAAGAAAGAGGAGATAGAAATGGTAAAGAAAAGCTTATCCGTAATACTTGCATTGACTATGCTTTTAGCTTGTATGTTACCTGTTGGTGCGGCATATCCCGCATTGAGAGATATAGACGCAAATTTAAGCGTAGATGCAAATATTCTTGTTAAAAACTCTGCTGAAGGAGAATATGGCGATGTTGATTTGAGCGTAACAACTGATTCGGTAATGCCTAAGTTCGATTTTAAGGCAGTGCTTAAGATGAATAGTGTAGAAGATAAATTTAAAGAACTGTTTTCTAAAGACTACATAACTACACTTTTGAATTCTTATAATGTTGACGATGCAAAATATAATAAAATCAGAGAAAACACCTGGATAACAGGAGAAATGACAACTGTTATTAATGTACCTGCAGGGGTTCAGGTTAATCCGGCTTTTTTAACTGTTAAAGATATGATTGGTTTCGGCTTTACTGAAAGTGCTGCAACATTAAGCACATTGTATACTGAACCTGATGCAAGAGTTAACAACAATGGTCAGATTACAATCAAAACAAAAATAGGTCCTATAAAAGCTACCGTGTTAGAAGAAAATGATTATGCGTTGCTTGGCGATTTATATCTTGAATGTAAAGATAATCAGGTTTTAACATATGGAACTCATACCATAACAGGCTCTGTAACCGGATACACTGATATATGTTACTTGGATACTGACAATAAGATTTATAAAATTGCATACACAGCAAAACAGGATACAACAACAGGCGAAACAACTCTTGCAGAAACCGTAACTGTTAATCAGCCTTATACCGGTGGCGGTGGCGGTGGTTCAACTGTTGTTGTTCCCAATATAACTGTTGACTTTTCTGTTAATGGAAACAAAGATGTAATAGCTCCTGTTAAGATAAAAGGCAGCAAGCTTACAGTAGATTTTGATGAAATTGGAATCCCCGAAATTCCCGGATATGTTCC
>JAZOOC010000154.1:0-26209 GCA_045654825.1 Clostridia bacterium
ATTTTTTTAAAAAAAGCTTGACAATATAATAATTATAGTTTATAATGTTTCAAGTACGGCGGCATAGCTCAGTTGGCTAGAGCATGCGGGTCCTACCCGCAGTGTCGCTGGTTCAAATCCGTCTGCCGCTACCAGAAAAAAGCATCGACTTTGTCGGTGCTTTTTTCAACTAAATCCGTCTTGCGACGGAATAAATCTGCTTCGCAGATGAAATCACTTCGTGATGAAATCCGACTTTGTCGGATGAAAAAGACGGATTTAATTTCATCAAAGTTGTAAGACTTTGATTTCATCCAAATTTATTTGGATTTCATCGTGAGAGAAGCGAACGATTTCATTATTGAAATATTATAAGTTAGCGATATAATGTTGTAAAGAGGTGTTTTAAATGGCAGAAAATAAGTTAGCGGAATTATCTATGGATTTTGCTGTTGAAATATTGAAAATGTGTGATAGCGTAAAAGGTCATTATTCTATAGTTAATCAACTTGAAAGAAGCGCAACAAGTATCGGTGCTAATATAAGAGAAGCAAAATATGCTCATAGCAAATCCGATTTTATCTCAAAACTCCAAATATCTTTGAAGGAATGCTATGAAACTGAATATTGGCTTGAACTTATGAATAGAGCAGAAATATTGCCTGATGTTTCAACCTTTATACATAGTTGCGGAGTTATCCGTAAAATGCTTATTTCATCCATCAACACCGCCAAACAAAATACAGATAAATAAATCAAACTGCCACGATTATGGCAGTTTTTTATTACTCATTTCTTGTTGTATGGTCTTCGATCATTCGTTAATCCTAAAAGATAATCCACACTAGTATTGTAAAATTTAGCAAGAAGTATTAAAACTTCAGTTGGAATATCTCTTAATCCCAACTCATATCTTGAATATGCTACCTGCGAGCAATGTAAATATTTTGCCAAATCTTTTTGCAACAAATCATTATCTTCACGTAATTCTCTTATTTTTTCATACATTTTTATCACCATTTTTATTATACGAAAACCATTTTGGTATATTGACAAATAAACCAAAATGGTTTAAAATAATCATGTTAAATTTGTGTATGATTATTTAAATAGAAAGGAAAAAATTTTATGATTTGTGAACAATGTGGAGAAATTATTTTAGGGGATGTTTCTTATTGTAAAAAATGCGGTTGTATTGTGTCGAGTATAGATGCATGCAAAAAATCTAAAAAAGAAACGAAAATCAATTCCGATATTAAAAGGGATGTCGAAACTAGGTCAGATGAGGAAAAATACTATAAAAAAGAAAATGAATGGTTGCTATTAATAGGGCGATTTAGTAAAAAATCAAAAATAAAACGAAGCCAGTTACCATTGTCAGAAAGAATAAACATTGAGATTTTAATGAAAATTGATTTAATTGGCTTTATTGTTAGTTTGTCGTCATTTGTAATTATATTTTTATTATTGTGTATATGGGCTCAGTTGGCAGATGGCGTTAGAGTTTGGTAGAGTGAAAAGATATGGTTTGTAACAAATGCAGAAAAGAAACACCTGATGACTCTTTGTTCTGTGAAAATTGCGGAGCCAAAGTAATAAAAACATTTAATAAATTACCGGTATTCAGATGGATATTTTTAGTAGGCACAATAATTATTTTGATAGTGTGCAACATTGTTTTTTCAACCATGAATCAGGCTATAACTGCAAATGAATTTAAAGATATGATAGGCAGTTTTTATACAAAAGTAGAAAATGTCAAATATTCTGAATATACAAATAAAAAATTTGGATTCAGCGTAAAGATTCCGGATTTTTTAACTGTAAAAAACGAATCGTTTACTCATGAAGATGCAACTTTTTGTACATATAGAAAGGATATATATGTTTTTTTACAGGTATATCAGCATGATTATGATTTAAAAAATGTGTCTATTGCTTCAATATATAAAAATGAAATAAAGGAAATGCCTGACGATATAAGGGGCAATACCGGGAAAGATTGGATAGAATATGAGTATACATTAGAGGATGAAAACGCAGAGAATAAATGTTATTATGTAAAAGAATATTATGGATCTGACGGAATGTGTATCAGCTTGAGCATACATTATCCCGAGTTTATGAGCAGAGATTTAAATAAAAAATATGGATTTGAAGAAAATTATAAAGCAATTGAAATTATAAAACAATCTTTTAAGCATGATGAAGATATTCAAAATGATGCGGATACAGAAAAAAACTCGTGGAAAAATCTGTGTTGGAATACATATGAGTGTGAAGAAAACGGAACTTTTATTTGGTGGGAAATAAACAAGGGAAAATATACTATGAAGTCTGAAACAGTTGGAGAGGTTCATGGATATTATGGGGTATTTGAGGATTATTCCGTAGTTAACGACAACGAACTATGTTATTATGATGGAGATGATTATACAAAAATAAGAGTTCTGTTTTTAGATAAAGATATTATGATTATTGAAACAGAAAATGAAAGTATGATTTCAGGCACATACAAAAGATATAAATTTTAAAAAAGGAGGACAATAATGATTTGCGATAAATGTGGACAAATAACATCTAACGATTCTTTGTTTTGCGAGAATTGCGGAGCTAGTGTTGCCGAAAGTAGTGAAAACAATTCAAATCCGCCGGTCTTGGACAATAAAAGTTTGAACAAAAAACAAAAGAATACACGAACCAAAAAAATCATATTAGCAATAATCATTATTATAATGTTGTTTTTAGTGATTGATTTTGTTTTATATACACTCTCCAAATACACAGAAGGACTTGAGTTTGAACTTTCGGAAGAAAGGACATCTTATATAGTTACCGGCATAGGCACGGCTAAAGGCGCAGCAGATGGTAGATTTGATATTGCAATTCCACCAACATATGATGATTTGCCTGTGAAAAGCATAGCAAATGAAGCTTTTTATGATTGTATAGGTATAACAAGTGTAACGTTACCTGATAGCATTATATCTATTGGAGATTATGCGTTTTATTGTTGTGAAAATCTTGAAAGCATAAATCTTCCTGATAATGTTGAGGAAATTGGGGAAATGGCGTTTTATGGTTGTGAAAAGCTCAGGGATGTAACTATCCCTGAAAAGTTAACAGAAATAAAAGAGGGCACTTTTTGGAATTGTTATAATTTTAAAGGAATAACAATTCCGGGTAATGTTAAATATATCGAAAAAAATGCGTTTTTGAGTACCGGACTTGAACGGATAACAATATCCGAGGCTTCGATTGACATTGATGCTGAAGCCTTTGCATTCTGTGAAAACCTTTCATATGTCAGCATTATTAATTGGGCTGAAAATGTTGAAAGCAATATAAGCACCGAGGCATTTTTTGGATGTGTTAATCTTGAAAAAATTTGGGTGCCGGGCGGATATGTTGATATAAATAACGATGAAGATGATGCTTCTGATGAGATTGTCGGTGATGATTATGACACAACATCAAACGACGATCCCAAAGATCATCCAGACATATTTTTGCTTATGAATTCACTCATATCGCAATTGTATCCAAACGAATCATATCAATATGAAATAGATAGTGAAACTGAAGAAGAAATAACAATTCGTGTTTATGATCCTGATGCTACAACAACATCTAATCTTATTGACTGGTTTTATATCAACAAAAGTACCGGATTAGTATATGATTTTTTTAGAGAGCTTGTTGACTTAGACATATATGGAGAAATTTATTATAATTAAAATAGGAATAGTATAAAATAGACGATTAAATAACATTTAACAAAAAGTTTTTAAAAGTTTCAGAAATTCTGCTTGTCATCTAAATCATTCGGCTCTTCCAACAAAAACGCACTTTTGTCTACCAGGACAAAGGTGCGTTTTTTTAATGATGTTTGCCTTCGGCAAATGATGTCGTTTCACTAATGATGACGCTTCGCGAATGATGTGTGGCTGCGGCAAGTTAAAATACTAAAACGCAACCTCATCAATCAGCCTTGACAGTTCAAACAGAAAATCAAAACATTCGGAATCTTCACAGAGTATTTTCCCGACATGATAAAGCCCTCTTTTAAAGGAATGAGAAAAATCGTTTTCGTCTGCGTGCCACAGAGGGCATATTCCTTTTGAACGGGAATCTTTTATTATTTTTAAATCGCCCTCAGGGGTTATATACGGAAAGAGCGGAAATATTCTGCAGGATAAAGGTCTTTTTCTTCTGTTGCAGTTTCCGTTACAAAATAGTATTTTAACCTTTTTGCCGTTAACTTCAAAGTCGCTTTCTTCCACTTTAAAACCCGGTTCATTTGCAAACATTACATCTTCGCCGGGAAATAGATACATCCCCATATCTTCGCATTCCTCTTCTGAACAGCATCGTCCGTTACAAAGCTTTCCGCAGTCGGCTTTTATAGGAGTTCTTTTGTTAAGTTTGCGATATAAATATGTATAGACCATAAATTTCTTCCCCTTGATTGACAAATTGACTTTTGGTTATTATAATAGTTGTATTAATTCTTTTTGTCAAGGAGGAATTATGAAAAAAGAACTTATTATGTATATTATTTTCGGAGGGGCAACAACAGTTGTCAACTGGGTTATATATACCGCCCTTGTCCTTTTTAATGTTAATATGACAGTAGCCAATCTTATTGCGTGGGTTGGCGCAGTATCATTTGCTTTTATAACAAATAAACTGTTTGTATTTGAGAGTAAATCTCTTGAAAAAGCTGTTGTATTAAGGGAACTTTTTACCTTTTTCGGTTCAAGAATGTTAACAGGTATTATTGAAATTGCAGGACCTACCCTGCTTTTTCACTTTGGTATTCAGCTTTCCATGTTCGGAATAACCGGATTTGGAGCAAAATTAATTATAAGTATTATTGTTATAATTCTTAACTATATATTAAGCAAATCAGCTGTATTTACAGACAGGAGGAAATAAAATGACTAAAATAGCACCGTCGCTTCTTGCGGCAAACTTTTCAGATTTAAAAAACGAATTAAAGGATATTCAAACCGCAGATTATATCCACCTTGATATAATGGACGGACATTTTGTACCGAATCTTTCTTTCGGACCGGGACTTATAAAATCCATAAGAGAATTCAGCGACCTTGTTTTCGATGTCCACCTTATGATTACAAACCCCTTAAAATACATAGAACCTTTTGCAAAAGCCGGAGCAGATATTATTACTGTTCATGTTGAATGTGATGATAATGTTGAAGAAGCTATAAAGCTTATAAAATCATTCGGTATAAAATGCGGTATTGTTTTATCGCCCGATACTCCGGTATCTGAGGCAGTCCCCTATCTTGACGATGTAGATATGGTACTTATTATGTCGGTATATCCCGGATTTGGCGGTCAGAAATTCATGCCCGATATGTTAAAAAAAGTAACCGAGCTTAATAACATAAGAGGAAACAGAAATTACGAAATAGAAATAGATGGCGGAATAGGTGCGGATAACGCAAAGCTTGCAATTGATGCCGGTGTTGATGTTTTGGTTGCAGGAACTTCGGTTTTCGGCAAAGAAGACAGAGAAGCTGCTATCAAGGAATTAAGAAAATAATAATCACAAAAGGGAATGTAAAAAACCAAGTTTTTTACATTCCCTTCCTCTTTTTTTCCGGTGTTTTTCCACTATATTTACAGTAATTTTCCCCTATTGACAAACCCTGGAATTAATGTTAATATTATGTTGTAAATCGCAACGAGAAAGGAGAACACTATGAACGATTTAAAATTATTGAAAAAAACTATCAAAAACAACAAAGTATTTGGCGAGTGTATTGCTGAAAAGCTTGGTATTTCCTTACCCGACTTATATAACAAGCTTGACTTTCCAATGAACTTCACATTGGGAGAATTAGCAATCTTAAAAAGGACTTTTCATCTTTCAGCAGGACAAGCTATATATATTTTTACCCCTTGGGTTGCATTTCGCAACTTATAATTGTGTTTTCGGAGGTTAATATGATACGAATAATAGATAAAAAAAGCGAAGCGAAAAAATACATAGAAGCCATATCCGCATTATTTCGGGTTTATCGGATAAACGGCGAACTTCCCGAAAGCGAAGAAGAAACATTAAACCAGTTTCTTAAAATTGTAGAGGGAGTTAAAAACGGAACATTATATAAAGAAGAGCCTATAAAAAGAGAAATAGTAAGCTCCCATCTGCTTTCAGGAATCCCCTTGAATATGCTTGCGGAAAAACTTTGCTATTCCACATCTCACATATATAGCATCCATCAATCAATTATAAAAGATCTGGCAACATTATTTTTCAAAGTAGTTATATTGTAAAGCAAATCTTCCGGTTACGGGATGAGGCGGATTGTCGTAGTTTGCCACCACTGCCCTTTTCTTATTATAATAAAGCATAGCAGAACCCTTTCTGCCCGAAAGATTTTTTCTTACCTTACTTAAATCCTTATCAAACCTGTATAACGCAGACGGAAGTCTGCCCGACGCATTTGAAGAAAGAAAATCACAGACCATAATATCTCTTAAAAGTTCAGGTTCGCAAACAGAAGAGTAATATTCATATATTTTATTTGCAAGCTCGTTTAACGAAGCTCCCTGATTTAACAATCCGGATAAATCAACCATCAATTCAAAAGGCGATAATCCTGTAGTCTTTAAAAGATATTTGAGAGTGCGCGCAAATCTTCCCGAATTATATATTTTATCAGTAGCCTCTTCCGCCTTTTTTAAAATATCTATTTCTTCGGTGGAAAGCCATTGGTTGCAAATAAGCTCATAGGGTGCTTTGTTATTATGGAAGGCACCCATAATTTCCTTTTCGGCATCTATTTTTGAGCCTTTTAAAAATTTCAGAAATCCAAGCTGAAGCATATCCGATTCAAGTGCATAGGCTTTGTTATAGGAATTTTTAAAGCTTTCGAAATTCTCATATGGCAAGCCTGCAATTAAATCTGTATGCACATGGAGCTTTCTTGATTTAATAAGCTTTTTAAGATTTCCGGCAACTTTTTTCAGATTTGTTTTTCTCGTACATTCCGAAAGTGTTTTTTCATTAAAGCTCTGAATACCCGCTTCAATCTGAAAAAGTCCTGCAGGTGCAGAATTAAGAAGATTAATAAGTTCATCGTCAAATAAATCTGCCGCAACCTCAAAATGAAAGCAAACCCCTTTGGGAATTTTATTGCCATACTCATTTAAAATAAATCCAACAATTTCTTTAGCACGGGATAAATTACAGTTGAATGTACGGTCTACAAATTTTACAGTCTTTGTTCCGGATGCCGCAAGCTTCAATATATTTCCTTTAATAGTATCAATATCGAAAAGGCGAAGCATATCTTCTCTTCCCGAAAGACAAAAGCTACAGGAAAAAGGACATCCTCTCGAAGCTTCAAAATATACAATTCTTCGGTTGAGGCTTTCAAAATATTCCTCGCAATAGGGAGATAGATAAGAAACATTATCGGCCAGGGGTGAAATATTCCCCTTAAAAGAAATTCCCTTTATAATCTCTCCTCGTAAAAGTGCGGGAAGAGCTTCTTCTCCCTCACCTCTTATAACATATTTAACAGCGGAAGAAAAATCAAGAAGATTTTCAGTATCGAAAGTAGCCTCGGGACCCCCGAGGATAATTTTTACATCCTTATTATCATTATAGAGCATTGTTATAAGTTCTTTTACAAACTCTATATTCCAGATATAACAGGAAAAGCTTATAGCATCTGCATTATGCTCTTTAATATCATCAAAAACCTTTTTTATATCGCTGTTTACGGTAGCCTCAAAAACCGCAGGAATAATTTCCTCCGGACATTTTTTGCGGATGCTTTCATAAAGATACCATACCGCAAGAGAAGAATGTATGTATTTGGAATTAATCTGACAAAGTAATATTTTCATAATGTTATAAGTTTATCATTTTTATTTGGCATAGTCAAGTTTCCATATATTACAGCTTGCCGACACAATATTTATGATGTTATTATATTTGACAAGGAGGTGAGCATATTGAAAAAAATAATATTAATTCTTTTATCTCTCTTTTTGCCGGTATCCGCACAAGCAGCATATAAACCGATAATCGATATAAAACAAAACGACCGCTATATAGACTGGGATATAAAAGGAATATTTATAAACAACTCGGTGTTTGTCCCCGTAAGATATGCCGCAGTCGCTTTAGGCATTGATGAAATTATATGGGAGGAAGACGATAAATCGGTTTTCTTAAAAACAGATGACACCGAAATACTTATGTATGCAAATTCAAATATCGCATATGTAAACGGAACGAAAAAAACAATGGAACTTCCGCCGGTAATTATAAACTCAAACACATACATCCCGATAAGAATGGTTGCCGAAGCATTCGGAAGCCGTGTGGACTGGGATAAAAACAACCACACTGTTAATATTGAAAACTCACATATCCCCGACACCCAAGACTTAAATACCGAATACAATGATAATGATATATACTGGCTTTCAAGAATTATCGAAGCAGAGAGCAAAGGAGAACCTATGGAGGGGAAAATTGCAGTAGGAAATGTTATAATAAACCGCAAGGAAAGTCCCGACTTTCCCGACAGTATATATGAAGTTATATTTCAAAAAACGAGCGGAAAGTATCAGTTTACACCCGTTAAAAACAAAACTATATATAACACTCCCTCAGATGAAAGTCTTATTGCAGCAAAACATGCATTAAACGATACCGAGATTGTTGGAAATGCACTTTTCTTTTTAAACCCGAAAAAAACTACAAGCTCTTGGGTTATAAGAAACCGGGAATATCATTTAACTATAAATAATCACGATTTTTATTTATAGCTTTACAAATTATCAATTCGGGTTTATAATCATAGTATGAAGAATTTAAAAGATATAGCCTTAAAACACAAAGTTGAATATATCGCTTGCCTTCCTTTCTCAGAAAGGGAAGGCTTTTCTTCGGTGGCAATTGCTTTGCTTCCTTATTTTTCAGGGAATATCTCTTCTCCTTTGTCAAAATACACCAGAGGCCGCGACTACCATAAGGCGGGAAGAGAAATTCTATCCGCTATTCTTGATGAATGGGGAGAAAAAGACTATGAAATATTAATAGATGTTTCGCCCTATAACGAAAAAGAACTTGCTTACAGGGCAGGTCTTGGAAAACGCGGAAAAAACGGCCTTATAATCAATGAAAAATACGGGTCTTATGTATTTATTGCAACCGCATTTTTAAAAAGAAATATTTCTTTTTTCACCTCTCCATTGGGCGAATGTATAAATTGCCAAAAATGCATGGATTTCTGCCCCACAAATGCTATTACAAAAAACGGCATAAACTATGAAAAATGCCTTTCTAATATTACACAGAAACGGCAGATAACAAAAGAAGAAGAAAATCTTATTAAAAAATGCGGCTTCATCTGGGGATGCGACATCTGTCAGGATTGCTGTCCGCTAAACTTAAATGCCGTAAAAACACCGTTTGATGCATTCAAAGATAATCTTCTTCTCGAAATAACAGATATAGATTCTCTTTCACAAAAGGAGTTCAAAAGAAAATATAATGAATACGCCCTCGCCTATAAAGGCAAAAATATAATTGCAAGAAATATTAAAATTATTAAAAACACTTGAAATTATTTTTAAAATATTGTATAATAGCTCTCGTATTGTTAAATTTTGCGGATGTGGCGGAATTAGGTTTCACACTTCGTGTGAAACCTAAATGCAAAATTCAAAATGCAGAATGCAAAATGAAATGAGGGTTGATTATGAGTGAAAACATAATCGTTGATAAAAGCTTTGATTTTGCAGTCCGTATTGTGAATTTATATAAATATTTGAATAACAAGCGAAAAGAACATGTTTTGTCAAAGCAATTACTTCGCAGTGGCACTAGTATCGGTGCAAATGTTTCGGAAGCAGAACGAGCACAAAGCAAAGCAGATTTTGTTTCCAAAATGAGTATTGCTCTAAAAGAAGCAAACGAAACGAACTATTGGATAAAATTGTTATATAAGACTGACTACTTAAACAAATCACAATATGATAGCATCAATACAGATATTAATGAGTTAATAAGCATTTTAACCGCTATCTGTAAAACTTCAAATTTAAACAAATAATTATGCATTATGCACTTTGCATTCTGCATTATTATAAATATGCGGATGTGGCGGAATTGGCAGACGCGCCAGATTTAGGTTCTGGTGGCAACACCGTGGGGGTTCGAGTCCCTTCATCCGCACCAAATAAGAACGGTTATTTTGATACAATAACCGTTCTTTTTATATGCAAAACGCTTTAAACAATGCTAAAAACCATAAAAATTCCATCGATTCAAAACATTGATTTTTTCGATGGGATTTTTGTTTTTATTGTGAATTTATGAGGTAATTGTGAAAAAATATTAAACGCACACAAAATTAGATAACACAAAGTTGTATACTTATTGTATGTAGACTTATAGTATTCAGTTTACTAATATATAAATAGAGGGGTGAGATTTTATGGATATTATAAAAACATTTGGGGCAAATCTTAAAAAGTATCGAACCGCCAGAGGAATTTCACAAGAGGCTTTTGCGGAAAAGTGTGGAATGCATCGCACGTATATTAGTGCTATTGAATGTTATCGTAGGAGCATTTCTTTAGAAAATATTCAACGCATTGCAGACGCTCTTGAAATTGAAACCTATAAATTGTTTTTGGAGGAATGACAATGAAAAAATTAACTACACAACAAATATTAGATACATACAAACTAATCTCCGAGTATCATGAAAAACATTTAAAAAAGCATGGGGTTGTTCTACCCAATTTGCACAAAGGAAGTTCTTATACAAAGGATGCCCTGGTCTTGATATATTTAGCTCAGGGGTATCCTGATACAAAAATTATTTCAAAAACAGAGCTTTCTGAATTCATAAAATTTTATTATCCGGACACAAACGATGTGCAACAAGCAAGACATTTGGGAGCACAAAAGGGATGGTATATTCTATCAGGCACCCGAAACGACAATACATCGTTAAGCATACCTTCAGGTAGTTATAAACTGAAATCGTTAACAAAATGTTATGATGGATTTACTGCAGAAAGAAGAGAGGAATTGTTTGACGGGGATTATTGGGAAAATTTAAAAAAAGCGTATGGATATAAGTGTGCATGTTGCGGTTCGGAAGAAGGAAAAAAACATAGGTATTGGAAAAACATAACTGTTGTTCTTCAAAAAGGTCATAAAGATCCTGCAAAGCCATTAGAAGAAGGAAATATTATTCCTCAATGTGAATCTTGTAATAGACCTGATCGCAACTATTGGATCTATGACGATAAGGGTAGGGTAATAAGTATTTCTAATGAAAAGGTTGTTGATGGATGTAGCAAAAAAGTGCAAAAAGCTATATATAGCAGACTATACAAAAAATTTAATGGGAAGAAACCAGAAGAAATATAAAAAATACTCCTGCAACAGACAAAGTTGCAGGAGTATTTTAATTTTCTAACGCAATCAGCACTTGTTTGGCTATTGCCATTGAAAGTAGCGGTGGCACTGCGTTTCCAATTTCTAATCGTTTCATGCCATCGGAGCCATAGAACTTATAGTCATCAGGAAAGCTTTGCAATCTCGCTCCTTCGCGGATTGACATAGCCCTTGAATCTCGTGGATGAATACAACGAGAAGATGACGGACAAGCAAAATTTCTTGTTATTGTTGTTGATGGTTTTTCCCACCATAATTTGGCATAAGTATTTCCATATCCACTTTTTGGACGAATTTCTTCTGGCAAATCGTCTTTGGATTGTCCGTCTTTTAAAGCTTCCATAATTCTAACAAGGTGCGCACCATTTTTAGGTGCACTATGTTCTTCAACAATATCGGTAGCGTTTTTTCTAACAAACTTAAGAAAGTCATTTGTTGCATCACTTGCATAATTGTCTTTCTTTTCACCACTTTTCAACGCAGGTAAATCGCCAATAGCATCTTTTAAGGTGACATAGGGTTTTAGGCTTTCTCCGCGAGTAGGTTCGGGATAAACAAAGTTGTTCTCTCCTTTAAACCCAACAAGAATTACCCGTTCTCTGTGTTGAGGTACGCCAAAGTTTACCGCATCCAACACGCGATACTTTAAATTGTATCCTAAATCTTCAAACTCTGCTTGGACTTGTTTGAAAAGATTCCCCTTATCCATACTCAAAATGCCTACAACATTTTCAAAGACAAAGGCCTTGGGCTGTAAGATTTTAAGAACTCTTTTATATTGCATAAACAAATTGGCTCTGTCGTCCAATTGTCTTTTGCCAAGAGTTGAATAAGACTGACATGGCGGTCCGCCAACAACTATATCAACCTTTTTGCCGTCTAGTGCGTGTTCTAAAACCTCTTCAGTTAAACTGTTGATATCACAATTTAGCATATTTACATTAGGATGATTAAGTTTATATGCAATAGAAATATCCTTTTCAATTTCGTTTGCTGCAATTATGTTGAATTGTGAAAGTTTAGAAAAGCCATAACTCAACCCACCAACACCGGCAAACAAATCAATTATGTTATATTTTTTCATTTTCCTCTCCTTATAAAAATGCTTTTACAATATTCTGCACTATTCTGTCAACAACAGGAACACATACCGAGTTGCCTATTTGTTTGTATACTTGTTTTTCATTTTCTTTAGGAAGAATGTAATTTTCAGGAAATCCCTGAAGCCTTGCACACTCACGAGGAGTCATAAGTCTGACAGAATAATTATCATAGAAGAAAGGGATTCTTTCAAAACGGCTTCCCATTGCAGCTAAAAGAGTGGGACATATTCCTTGCATTCCTCTAGAAAGTCCCCAATCGGTAAAACGATATACTCTTTTTCTGTCATTCATATACTCCATCATTCTATCCCACATACGATGTCCATCCATATAGTACTTCTCATCTTGCTTTTCTTTTTCAAACAAATCGAAAGCTGATTGGGTAAGAGGAATCATCTCAGGGAACTTAAATTTGTTAAGGTTTTTTATGTATTTGAATGCAACCATGTATATTCTGTTTCTCTGCTGAGGGATATTCCCATATTCCTTTGCATTCATGACTTTGTAAACAGTATAATATCCTAAATCTTCAAGAGTCTTGAGTATAACCTCAAAGGTTTTTCCGTCGTCGTGTTTTACAAGATTAGCGACATTTTCAAGAAATACCACTTTAGGTTTGACTGCATTAATTACTCTCGCTGTTTCAAAAAACAAATTTCCTCTCGGGTCATTAAATCCTTCTAATAATCCCACCGAAGAAAACGCCTGACAAGGAAAACCTGCTGTCAAAATATCAAATTTGGGAATGTCTTTTGTGTCAACACCTTGAATATCTCCCTCAATTAGATATTCGTTTCCAAAATTCAAACGATATGTTTTGCAAGCATATTTATCTATTTCATTAGCCCATATTAATTTGCATCCATTCTGTTTAAACGCAAGGCAAATTCCACCTATGCCGGCAAACATACTACCTACAGTGATTTGCGATTCCATCATTCTCCTCCAAACTCAACCCAAAGAGAACAAGCCCTTCGTAACTGCAATTTTATAAACATAGATTTTTCAGAAAACTCTATATTACTGTTTAACTTTTCGATTGTTGAATTTCCAATTTTATCAATGGTCAACATTTTACATATACGCTTGCATCTGAAAACAACATCTTTTGCAGCGCGTTGGCTTAATTTTTTTCATATAGAAGCCAATTCAAAAAATCATTGTAATTCATATGTACCTCCAAGAATGTTATAATAGAAGTATAGCACAAAATCACGTCAACATCAATATCAAACTCCCAAAACAAAGATAAATTTTCAAAGCGGTGGTCACTTTTTTTAAATGATGGTCAGTGAAAACAGTTTGCAAAACAAGTAAAATTATTGTATCAAAATATACATTCTTACCCAGAAAAAGCACCGATTTTGTCGGTGCTTTTTCACTGAAGGGTTCCCTCTTAAGAACAAATGCTTCATTAAGTAACAATACATTCAAAATAATCGCTTATATTTTGTGTCAAGTTATACCTATCGTTTCTTCCGCATCGACAGAAAACACCGGGTATTGACAAAAAGATTTATAAATATCCTGAAGAATTAAAATTTAAACATATAAGATAAAAATTATAATCGAATTTTACCAAAAAGTTCAAAAATAACCAAAAAAAGTTGAAATTTAACCAAAAAATATATTTACAAATCAAAATTTCTGTTGTATAATGAGGATAATGGCTTATTTAGAGTGACTATATGATAAGTTCAAGACGATAATAGGCTTTGTTTGGTTCCCTTTTAGGGTTCCCTTTTAGATTTGTACTTTTTACAGAGTATCTGCCGGATTTTATACTCTGTGCCGCACATTTATCGGCTTAGATGAGGAGGTGACACAGTTTATGAACATAACAGATATTCGTGTCAGAAAGGTAACTTCAGAAGGCAGCAAGATGAGAGCTATCGTTTCCGTAACTTTCGATGACTGTTTTGTAATCCACGACATTAAAGTTATCGAAGGTCAGGACAAGTTCTTTATTGCTATGCCCAGCAGAAAAACTTCCGACGGCGTTTTCAAGGATATAGCTCATCCCATAACATCCGAGATGAGAACCGAAATGGAAGAAAAAATCCTTGCGAAATACGATGAAGTTATTAAAGAAGAATCAGACAACCTTGAGGTATAGACTTAAATATTTGCGTGGAAAGCACATTACTTGTGCTTTCCCATTTTAACGATTATAGAAATTTACATATATTTTCGGAGGGTACAACATCATGATCGCACATGGTAAAAACATTAAAATTTTTTCTGCTAACTCCAATCCGCAGCTGGCATCCAACATTGCTTCCATTTTAGGAACAGAGCTTGGTAATTCCAGTGTAACGAAGTTTTCAGACGGAGAAATATCCGTAAATATTTACGAGACAGTCAGAGGTTCGGATGTATTTGTTGTTCAGTCCACCTGCGACCCTGTAAATGATAATCTTATGGAGCTTCTTATTATGATAGACGCTTTCAAAAGAGCTTCTGCAGGACGCATAACCGCTGTTCTCCCCTATTACGGATACGCAAGACAGGACAGAAAAGCTAAAGCAAGAGATCCGATTACTGCAAAGCTGGTTGCAGACCTTATAACCGCAGCAGGTGCAGACAGAGTTCTCACAATGGATCTTCACGCATCTCAGATTCAGGGATTTTTCAATATTCCTGTTGACCATCTTTTAGGCTCTTCAGTTTTATGGCCTTATTATGCAGAAAAATTCGCAGGCAAAGACAATATAGTTGTTGTATCGCCCGACCTTGGCAGTGTTACAAGAGCAAGATTCTATACAGAAAAGCTCGATGCACCTATGGCAATTATAGATAAACGCCGTCCCAAAGCAAATGTTTCCGAAGTTATGAATATCATCGGCGATGTTGACGGCAAACATGTTATTCTTATAGACGACCTCATTGATACCGCAGGCACAATTGTTCACGCAGCACAGGCATTAAAAGACCGCGGAGCGCTTTCCATAAATGCAGGTTGTACTCATGCTGTTTTATCGGGTCCCGCAATTGAAAGAATTACAAATTCTGCAATTGATGAACTTGTTGCTTTAGACACAATCAAACTACCCGATGACAAAATATTCCCCAAGCTTAAAGTATTATCTGTTGCTCCCGTATTTGCAGAAGCAATAGAAAGAATATATGAAGATATATCAGTAAGTACTTTATTTGCGTAAATAATATAATCATAAGCGGTGTGAAATTTGATTTTGCACCGCTCTTTTATAGTTGGAGGCAACAAAAATGAAAATAGTGGCAGGACTTGGAAACCCCGGAAGCAAATACGAATTTACAAGACATAACACCGGTTTTCTTATGGTGGATTATTATGCCGAAAAACATGGTTTTAAAATTAACAAGCTTAAGAATAACGCATTAATCGGTGAATATAATATTAACGGAGAAAAGGTTTTGTTTGTAAAACCTCAGACTTATATGAACTTAAGCGGCGAGGCGATTTTCCGCTTAAAAGATTATTATAAAGTTGCAGATGAGGATATACTTGTAATATACGATGATATTTCTCTTCCCATCGGCAGAATGCGTATAAGAAAAAAAGGTACAGACGGCGGTCACAACGGCATAAAAAACATTATATATCAGCTTAAAACAGATGTATTTCCGAGGATTAAAGTCGGAGTGTCGATGTGTGATAAAGATAATATGATAGATTATGTTTTAGGTAATTTTTCAAAAAAAGAGCTTGAAATTTTAAAGAAGATTGCTGAAACGACCTGTCTTGCCATTGATACAATTATATCTAAAGATACTGAAACTGCAATGAATTTATACAACTCCACTAATTTTTCGGAGGAATAAATGTTTCTTGATATATTTGAGGAAAGCAAAGAATATTCCTCGCTTTTTAATTCAGACAAAAAAAGAATAAACATAACAGGGCTTACAGATTCTGCAAAGCCCCATTTTTTGTACGGACTTTTTGAGAAAACGAAAAAAAGCATTCTCGTTTTGGTAAAATCCGAAGTATATGCAAAAAAGCTTTCCGAACAACTCTCTTTTTACGGAGTTGATTCTTATGTTTTCAAAGAGAGAGATTTCAATTTCTATAATATCGACGCGGGAAGCAATGAGATATTTTTAAGCCGTATTAATACTCTTAAAGCCGCAACCGAAAAAAAAGCGGTATTTATCACAACAACTGAAGCTTTAACACAACCCATAATATCCAAAGATAAACTTGAAAATTCATTCATCAGATTAGAAATGGGCGGCATCGTTGACGAAAACCGCCTTATTTCCGACCTTTTAAATTCAGGATATAAAAGATGTGATATGGTTGAGTTTCCGGGCCAGTTCTCAAAAAGAGGCGGAATAATAGATATATTCAGTCCAGGGAATGACAATCCTTTAAGAATTGAGCTTTTTGGAGACGAAATAGACTCCATAAGGTTTTTCAATCCAAATACTCAGCTTTCTTATGAGAATTTAAGCTATGCAGAAATCTCCCCCGCCTCCGAAATAATTCTTACCGACGAAGAATGCAAAAACTTAAAATTAAACCTTAATAGTTTAAAAAACTCTGCTTCGGAAAGTCTTAAATCAAACATAAAAGACGATATTGAAAGACTTGAAGCTCAGGGTGTATTTTTAGGGATCGATAAATATATCGGATATATCTGCACTCATTCTTTTGCCGACTATTTCGATATTAACGAAACAGTGGTTGTTTTTGACGAGCCGCAAAGACTTCTTGAAAAGAAAGATTTGACAGATAACGAAAGAGGCGAAATGACAACCTCTCTTCTTGAAAAAGAAATGATCTCCAAAGATTTTCCCGATATTTTCTTAAATTCGGATAAAATTATCGATAATTTAACCGGATTTCCCTGCTATGCTCTTACGGGAATACTCACCGGCAGAGAGATTATAAAACCGCAGGCAATATTTAATATTACCGTAACCGATACTCCATCTTATTACGGAAAAATAAACCTTTATATTTCCGATATAATTAATTATAAAAACAAGGGATTTAAGGTAATAATTCCTGTTCCCACCTCAAAAATAAACAATTTCAAATCTTATCTCAACACTTCGGGAATTTCAACCGTAAGTTTAAAAGAAAACGAAAATCCAACATTACCCGGAGTATATATTATCGAAAAAGCGGCATTTTCGGGATTTGTTTACCCGGAAGAAAAATTCGCACTTATGTACGACAGCTCTATTTTCGGAGAATATAAAAAGCCGCTCAAATCAAAAAAAGCAGATTCGGGTCTCACTTTTTCAGACCTTCAGATAGGCGATTATGTAGTCCATAATGTTCACGGTATAGGAAGATATATCGGCACCGAACAGCTTGTTGTTGACAATACAAAAAGAGAATTTGTAAAAATCAAATATCAGGGAACTGATTTTCTTTATCTACCCGCCAATCAGCTTGGAGCTTTGAGCAAATATATAGGCGCAGGAGAAAGACAAATCAAATTAAACAAGCTTGGCGGTCAGGAATTCAAGAAGATAAAGCAAAGAGTACGGCAATCCTGTGCAGAGCTTGCAGATAAGCTTATATCTCTTTATGCCGAACGCGAGAAAACGAAAGGATATTCTTACAGTCCCGATACCGACCTGCAGACATCTTTTGAACAGACTTTTCCATATACCGAAACCGATGACCAGCTAAAAGCTATAAACGATGTTAAAAAAGATATGGAAAGTGAAAGACCGATGGACCGTCTTGTTTGCGGAGATGTCGGCTACGGAAAAACCGAAGTTGCCATAAGAGCGGCTTTCAAATGCGCATGCGAGGGAAAACAAACCGCTTATCTTGCCGCAACAACCGTTCTCGCACAGCAACACTTCAACACATTTAAATCAAGAATGGAAGAATTTCCCGTAACTGTTGAAATGCTTTCCCGATTCCGCACTAAAAAGGAACAGGAAGCTGTACTTAAAAAGCTTAAAGAGGGAAAAGTTGATATAGTTATAGGCACTCACAGGATTCTTTCCAAAGATTTGGAATTCAAAGACCTCGGTCTTCTTATCGTAGACGAAGAACAGCGCTTCGGTGTTGAACACAAAGAGAGATTAAAGGAGCTTAAAAAGAATATAGAGGTTCTCACTCTTACCGCAACCCCCATTCCCCGAACACTTCATATGTCTATGCTCGGAATAAGGGATATGAGCGTTCTGGCTGAACCGCCTATGGACCGTTTCCCTGTTCAGACCTATGTTCTCGAATACAAAGAGGCTATTATTTATGATGCAATTGAAAGAGAGCTTGCACGAAAAGGGCAGGTATTTTATCTCTACAATAAAGTTGAAACAATATCCAAAGTTGCAGACCGTCTGCAGAAGCAGTTTCCCGATGCAACAGTATCGGTAGTTCACGGACAAATGAGTGAATCTGCAATAGAACGCCGTTTTTTAGGTATGCTTAACGGCGAAATTGATATACTCGTCTGCACCACCATAATAGAAACAGGAATAGATATTTCCAATGCAAACACAATTATAGTAGAGGGAAGCGATGCACTGGGACTCTCCCAGCTTTATCAGCTGCGCGGAAGAGTAGGCCGTTCAAACCGTCTTGCATATTGCTATTTCACTTATTTAAAGGGAAAGGTATTAACCGAGCAATCCGAAAGCAGACTCAAGGCAATCAAAGAATTCACAGAATTTGGCTCAGGCTTTAAAATCGCAATGAGAGACCTTGAAATAAGAGGCGCGGGAAATATTTTAGGCGCACAGCAACACGGACATATGGATGCTGTCGGCTATGATATGTATATGAAAATCTTAAACTCAACAATCAGGCAGAAAAAGGGAGAAGAAGAAATCGAAGAAATTATCTGCCGTGTTGATATAAAAGAAGATGCTTATATACCCGAAAGCTATATTTCAAGCCACGATATAAGAATGTTGATTTACAAAAAAATCTCGGCAATAAAAACAGAGGAAGATGCAGGAGATATTGAAGAAGAACTGACCGACCGTTTTTCCGACCCTCCCTATCAGGTATTATCTTTAATAAAAATTGCCCTTTTAAAAGCTATGGCAGAAGAGGTTTTCATTTCGGAAATAAACGATTTAAAAGATTCGGTAACATTCAATTTTTTTGCAGCCGACAATCTTAAATTTGAAAAAATATCCGCAATTTCAGATAAATACAAAGGACAGATTTTGATAAATGCCGGCTCAAAACCCGGATTTTCATATAAAATTCCCAAAAACAGACAAAAAGAAAAGCTTAACAATATTAAAGAAATATTACAAATGTTGAAATAATATATTACAATTAATCCTTTTTTCTTTTCAAAGCATATTTTAGCATTTATAATTAAAGAAGATAATTATATCTATAATGAAAGGATTGATTTTATGAAAAAAGCATT
The DNA here is from genome assembly GCA_045654825.1 of Clostridia bacterium. Taxonomy (GTDB): domain Bacteria; phylum Bacillota; class Clostridia; order UMGS1840; family HGM11507; genus JAZQFU01. The sequence goes on from JAZOOC010000154.1 coordinate 19,890, forward strand.
AAGCTTTATTTTGATACTTACAGTTATAGCTTTAAGCGGATGTGTGGAAATAGAAAAACCTACACTTGCCCAAATCAACGGCGAAGCTGTTTCGATTGACGAACTCAAAGTATTTTTAAGCACTATGCAAATCCCTGCAGAAGCTCAATACACCGAAGAGGACTGGGCTACTGAAAAAGACGGAAAAACAACCTACGAGCTTATGAAAGAATCAGCATATAATGATATGCTCCAGATTTATCTCATAGCTGCAAAAGCTAAAAACGAAGGACTTTCTGCTGAATATGCAGAAGCTAACAACGCAAAAGCATCTCTCGTTCAGTCAACAGGTCTTTCAGAAAGTGAATTTATCAAAGAAGCAGGTATAACTTCCAAAGCATTAAATACCGCTTCGGGTAAGCTTGCTCTTTACTACAGATATATGAACCATCTTCAGGAAAGCGGACAGATAACATTTGACGAAGCGCAGATGAACGAAAAATACAACGAAAAATATTTCAGAGCAAAGCATATTTTAATTTCTACTCTTGACGAAGCAACAGGCGCTCCCTTGGCAGAAGATAAATTAAAAGAGAAGAAAGCACAGGCAGAAGCAATATTAGGAAAAGCTAACAGAGGTAATTTCGATGCTTTAATGGCTGAACATTCCGAAGACCCCGGTTCCGAATCCAATCCCGACGGTTATGTATTCACCGAAGGTGAAATGGTACAGGAATTTGAAGATGCAGTTAAATCTTTAAAAATCGGAGATATTTCCGGAATAGTTGAAACATCTTACGGTTATCACATAATCTTAAGACTTGAGCTTCCCACCGATCAGGCTGATACAAATTATCAGAACGCACTTTCTTCCATACAGAGCGAAATTATGTTTGAAGAAGTTTCCAAATTGGCAGAAAGCTTAAAGAATGAACTCAAGGTTACAGAATATAAAGATGTACTCGATTCGCTCAAAAGATAGTTAAATATCAAAAATCCCGTCAACAGACGGGATTTTTAGTATAATTCTACTGATAGTTTTTAAAAAGTAGAATTTAAAAAACCAACAGTTCCGTGCTTTTTTTCCTGTATTTTTATATAATGAAATCAGGAAAGGAAGATGAAAATGAAAAGATTAAAATTATCCGAAAGAGAGCTTCCCGCTTACTCTAAAGCTGAAGAAATATTCAACATGGTATCTCATATTACAGGAGGAGCTCTTGGAATAATATTTCTTGTTTTAACTGTTGTTGTATCTGCATTAAAAAAAGATGCCTGGGCAATAACAGGCAGTGCGATATATGGAGCTTCTTTAATAACTCTTTATTCTATGTCTGCAATTTATCATGGACTTAAAACAATAACCGCGAAAAAGGTTTTTCAGGTTCTTGACCATTGCACAATATATTTCCTTATCGCAGGAACTTATACACCCATTCTTTTAACCGCGATAAGAAGAGAAAGTCCTGCCGTATGTTTTATTCTTTTTACTGTTGTCTGGGGGCTTACCGCATTGGCAGTAACTCTAACCGCAATAGATTTGAAAAAATATTCGGTATTTTCAATGATTTGCTATATCGGCATGGGCTGGTGTATAATATTCGCCTTTAACACTCTGTTAAAAGCAGTTTCTCTTCCGGGGGTAATTCTACTTGTTGCAGGCGGAGTTGCATATACTTTGGGTGCGGTTTTATACGGACTTGGAAAAAAGGTGAAATTTATGCACTCTGTTTTCCACTTGTTTGTAGTTGCAGGCAGTATTCTTCAGTTTCTATGTATATTATTTTATGTATTATAAAGGAATATTCTTATGAAAAAAACTTATGTTTTATTTAATCCAAGATCAGCTAACGGCAGAGGCGAAAAAAAAGCTCACGAGCTTGAGAGTCTTCTTTCAGAAGAAAATCTCGTATTTCTTAATATCCTTAAATTCAGCTATGATGAATTTTTAATGAATCTCTCCCCCGAAGATGAGGTTATTGTTTGCGGTGGCGACGGAACCTTAAATCATTTTATAAATGAAATTAAAAAATATGATATTAAAAACGATTTTTTCTTATATCCTGCCGGCAGCGGAAACGATTTTATGACAGATATAGAAAAGAAGGCAAAAAACGGGCCTGTTAAAATAAATGATTACTTAAAAAATCTACCGTCTGTTAAAGTGAACGGTAAAGAATACAGCTTTATAAACGGAATCGGTCTCGGGGTTGACGGCTATGCCTGTATTGAATCATCAAGATTAAGAGAGAAAAAAGGAAAACCCGTAAGCTATGTTTCAGTTGCGATTAAAGGAATTCTTAAAGCTTTTACACCCTTTAACGCAAAAATAACAGTTGACGGAAAAGAATATAGTTATAAAAACCTCTGGCTTGCATCAACCATGAAAGGCAGATTCTGCGGAGGCGGACTTATGTTTACTCCAAATCAGAAACGAACTGCTGATAAACTTTCCCTTATGGCAGTACACGATGTTTCAAAATTAAGACTTTTGACTATCCTGCCGCTTGCTTTCAAAGGCAAACACATAAATTACACAAAATATGTGGATATAATCGAAGGAACTCATATAATTGTTGAAACAGACCGTCCTTGCCCTATGCAGATTGATGGAGAAACTTTACCCAATGTAACGAAATATGAAACATACATACATAAAACAGAGAATGCAAAAAAGTAATATCATTAAGTTAGCCTTAACAACCAATACTAAAGGCGGTTTTGAAATATAAATTTTGCCCCACTTGGCGTTAAAATCCTCGGAAATATTATCATATTCCCTGCGTTTTTGCCTTAATTGAGACAAAATTTATTATTTGAAAACTCCAAAGGACCTAAAACGGATGAATTTTTGAGAAGATTTTGGTACGGAGGAGGAAGGAAGGCTACTTGCCTTTCGATGACGACAATCCGAAAGATACCGAAAATTCGCCGTTTGAGGCATCTTCAGTGTTGGTTGTTAAGGCTAACCTCAACATTTTTTGCAATGCATAAAAATATTTTTTGTAATTTACTTTTCAAAAAATATGTTCTATTATACAAAAGAGTGGATGTAAAGAAAAACAGTAATACAATAAAGAAGTATTTTAATCTTGAGCATCCCTGACAAAGACATTGTGTAATAATTAAAAAATTAAATGTCTGAAGAAAGGAACATATATGATTGTTAAATTTGGAATTATAGGTTGTGGCAGAATTTCCGTAAATCACATTGATGCAATAAAAAATGCACCTCATGCAGAGCTTGTGGCGGTATGTGATATCATTGAGGAAAGAGCAAAAAAAGCCGCATTGGAAAACGGACTCAGTAAGTGGTATATTAATGCGGAAGATATGTTAAAAAACGAAAAAATTGATGTTTGTTGTATTCTGACTCCAAGCGGATTGCACTGCGAATGTACATGCCTGGTTGCTAACTATGGTGTAAATGTATTGTGTGAAAAGCCCTTGGAAGTAACCAAGGAAAAGATGCAAAAAATGATAGATTGCTGCAGAGAAAATAATGTAAAGTTGGGAAGCATTTTCCAACGCCGTACATACGATGGTGCAATAAAAACCAAAAAAATCATTGAAAGTGGTGCTTTGGGTAAGGTTACCCTTGCAGATGCCTCTCTCAAATATTACCGTAATCAGGAATACTATGATAGCGGCGAATGGAGAGCCACATGGGAGCTTGACGGCGGCGGTGCGTTGATGAATCAAGGCATTCATGGTATAGATATGATTTCCTGGATTATGGGAGGAATCAAATCTGTTTATGCACGTTGTGAAAAACTTGTGTGGGACATTGAAGTGGAAGATACTGCAGTTGTAAGTGTTAAATTTAATAATGGAGCAATCGGTGTAATTCAGGGAACAACAACTGCATATCCCGGTCTTGATACCATATTTAGTTTTCATGGTACTGATGGTAGTATATCTTTTGGCGATGATAAAATATACACATGGCAGCTTAAGGACCAAACTATACAACAGCCTGAAATACGAGGAAGCATGGGAGGTATCAACTGTCAATACTCAACTACGAATTTTGGGCATATTATAATGATAGAAGATATGGCAATGTCAGTAATTGAAGACAGAAATCCGATGATAACGGGAGAAGATGCGAAAAGAAGTGCAAAAATTGTACTTGCTATATATGAATCGGCAAAAACAGGGAAAGAAGTTTTCATCAATTAAATATTTTGAAATAGGGACTGCAAAAAAGTCGATTTGACTTTTTTGCAGTCCCTGATTTTTAAGGTTTGGAACGGAGTTTTTTACATTCCCTTATAATAATTTAATATTGTTTTCTTCACAGACTTCTCTTGTTTTATCATCCCATATAGAAACCTGAACTTCTCCGATATGTGCTTTTTTAAGAAGAAGCATACAAAGTCTGGACTGACCTATTCCTCCGCCCATTGTGAGAGGAAGTTCATCATTTAAGAGTGCTTTATGAAAAGGAAGAGTTTTTCTGTCTTCGCAGCCCGATTCCTTAAGCTGTCTTTCAAGAGACTCTTTATCCACTCTTATTCCCATTGATGATAATTCCAATGCAGAATCAAGCGTTTCATTCCAGTAAAGCAAATCTCCGTTAAGCTCCCAATCATCATAGTCGGGCGCTCTTCCGTCATGCTTTTTACCGGATTTCAGAATTCCGCCTATTTTCATTAAAAACACGCATTTTTTCTCTTTTGTATACGCATTTTCTCTTTCTTTCGCTGTTAAATCGGGATATAAATCTTCAAGCTCCTGAGAGGTTATAAAAGATACCTCATTGACAAGAGAGGAGTTTAATTTCGGATACACCTCATTAACCTTTAAAAAGGTTTCATATATTGCATCAGCTATTGAATTTACAGTTTCTTTAAGATAAGAAACTGTTCTGTCTGAGCTGGTGATTACCTTTTCCCAGTCCCACTGATCCACATATATAGAATGGATATTATCCATATCTTCATCTCTTCTTATGGCATTCATATTTGTATATAAACCTTCACCGGCAGAAAAACCATAATCTTTAAGCGCCTTTCTCTTCCACTTCGCAAGAGAATGAACTATCTGTGCGTTTGTGCCGGTTTCTTTTATATCAAAAGAAACAGCTCTTTCAACGCCATTTAAGTCGTCATTAAGTCCGCTTTTTGAATCAACAAATAAAGGTGCGGATACTCTTCTTATATTAAGTTTTTCAGTAATTTTCTTTTCAAATGTTCTTTTTATAATTTCAATTGCATCCTGAGTTTCATAAACAGAAAGCAAGGGTTTATAGTTTTTTGGAACATAAACTTTACTCATATCAAAAACCCCTTTCATAAAACAAAATTATAACATATAAAAAAACATATGTCAATCATTTACCACCCATCAATCCCTGACCGTTTCAATGCACCGAAAACCTTTTCGCCGGCAGAATCGAATTTAATATTAAGTTCTTTAATAAAATCTTTCATTTCTTCTCTTTTGGTAACACCGTCAGCAGGACAGGGATTTTTAACTACAGGAAGTTCGAGCCTTTTAACCATTCCCTTAATATCTCCCTCGGGTGCATATATAAGAGGACGAATCTGCATAACATCCATTCTGTCGAGATAAGACACCGGAGAGAAACAACCTATTCTCGCCTCGTATAAAAGGCACAGGAAAAATGTTTCTATAACATCGTTATAATGGTGTCCCAACGCAACCTTATGATAGCCGTTATTCACTGCAGCGGTATTAAGCGCACCCTTTCTCATTTTAGAACATAACGAGCAGGGATTTTTTTCTTTTCTTATATCAAATATGATTTCTTTTATATCTGTTTTTTCTACTATATATTCTATACCGTTTTCTTTGCAATAATCAGAAATTTTTGATGTATCAAATTCTTCAAAACCCATATCTACGGTAATGGCAGCAAGCTCAAATTTTTTGGGATAAAATCTCTTTAAGCCGTTAAGACCGGCAAGAAGAGCGATACTGTCTTTGCCGCCTGAAACGCCAACAGCAATACGGTCGTTTTCTTCAATCATATTATAATCGTCAACGGCTTTTCTCATATAGCTTAAAAGTTTTCTCATATTTTCACCTTAGGGTGACAGAAGCTATCTGAACCTCGATTTTCAACGATTAATTTTCGCTTCTGTCACGTTAAAATACTCGGTAATCTGTCAGGATTACCTGTGTTTTTGCCTTACATAAGCATAAAATTCCCTCCTTGAAAATTCTTCGACCTTAAGCTGATGAAATTTCGAGGAGATTTTAGTGCGGAAGACGAAGCAAGGCTGACGCCTTGCAAGGATGACAAGCCAAAACACGCCGAAATTATGCTGTTTAAGGCGTGGTTCGGATAGCTCCTGTCACCCTAGGGTGACAGA
>JAZOOC010000155.1:0-4148 GCA_045654825.1 Clostridia bacterium
TTCATCATAGCTTCCTTGCCACCATGCTCAGTATCGTGATTACCGAGGACGTGATAACCATTCCCTTTAAACTTATTCCATTCGTCTAAGACTTTCTGTCCGGCTGCATCGGGACGAATAAAGTCTCCCAACTGAATTATAAAGTCAGCTTTGCGTTCGTTGGCTTCATCAACAAATTTTTTCACCATCCACGATACATCGCATTCTTCTTTCTGATGCACATCAGCGCAAAGTCCAAACAAGATTTCATCTTTCATTTCTAATCCTCCCAACAAGTATTTTATATATTTTTCCTATTTGTTTTTAATCACTACAAAACCGTATGGTGCCATCTGATTTGTGTAATGTATAATGGTATCTCCGGGTTCTATATCAGACATAGTACCTCCGCGTATTATAGCTCTGCCGGAAGAAACAATCATAACTGTAATTGCTGAATATCTGGAAAGTGGATAAGTATAACAATCACTTAAAAAGCCACTGAAACTTGAATAATCGCTATAAAGAGTAAATCTTAGTTGTGTATCCGTTACAGCAACAGCTCTTCCGTAATTGATTCTTGGAATACTGTAAATCTTCGAATTATCAGGATAATAATCCAAAGCCATCTGCCATCCACCGTTAATTCTGTAAAATACTTCAACATAACGAAGCTCCTGCTTTCCGCTCAGGCCATATCTTATAACATCGCCTTTTTTCAGATTATATGATTTAATAGAATTAATATAATCGCTATCTACAGGGATTTCCATAAATTCACCGTTGTTATATCCTCGTAAGATATATTTCACATCCGTGCCGTCAAACACCTGCGTAAATGATTCAACTGCAAGAAGATTATAACCATTGGTAACGCCTGCAACTGCTGAACTGTATAATATAGCCGCCTTTGCTGGCATACCATTTCTTGTAGTATCATACATTTCAACAACATAGTTCTCGGTTGCATCCAGAAGGTTTGCATCCTGAATCGATATATCATTCTCTGTTACTGTTTCGCCTTCATCAGCATCAATGGAAAAGAATACTGTATTTTCATCGTACAATCCCATACTACCGAAGCTTTTGTTACTGCGATAATGATATGCAGTGGATTTAGGCAAACTGACACGCAATCTTCCTTCGGAATGGAGAGCGTTTGAAACCGGTTGTTCAAGCCTTACTATTTCGTTGTTTTCGTTCAATTCATATAAAATAACAGTATTAGTCAAAACAGCGGGCAAGTTCATTTTCTTTATATTAGTTCCGTTATACCACACTCTCTCTGCCGCTGCAAAGCTCATTTTTTGACCATCGGATGTATATATACTGAAATAGTAATTATCATGTGCATAATCGAACTCCGGTTTTGAAGCAAAAAGAAATCCTACCTTTTCTTTTAATGATGTAGAACTTTCAAGCACACGAGCCGCTTTTCCGAAAGCATCAAGATATATAGTTACCAGTTTTCCCAGAACATCTCCGCTTTTAGTTACATTCGGAGTTGATAAGAAAGTTTCCGTATCCGTATTATAAATTTCAGTTCCGTTATCTTTCCCTACAGAGCGGATAACCCCGCTTGCTTTCTTTGAAGAAAGATATCCTTTTAAATATTTATCGGTTTTCATATATGTAAAAACAGTTTCCGGAACAAGTGAATCGAAATTCACAACTAACCCGTTTTCATCTAAAATAACAACTTTATCATAATTATTTTCGTCTAAATCCAGCACGCCCGAAATCTTCTGTTTATCATATATTTTTTTACTGTCAGCAGATATTTTATCAATAAAAATATCATTTAATACTTCAATTTTTATAAAATCAATCTTACTGTCTTCGTTGTTTTCAATAAAGGTAATTTTACTGTAATCTGAATTATCGAAGTATTTTTTATCATAGGTGACTTTTTTCGTATTATAGATGATGTCAGCTAACGGCGATATAGTTAATTTTCTTTCTTTCTCATTTTCTTCTTCGTAAGTCAGTTCCATACCGTTTACATCGACAAGATGATTTCCGACAAGAACCGTTTCTTTATTATCGCTTTTCATTATGTGTTTAAGCTCTTTGACACCGTTAGCTTCTTCCATCTTATATATGTATTTAACATTATATCCCAAAAAATCGTCAGTATAAATTTGTGAGCTGTTAAGCTTAATACCATCAATAACTACTTCGTTTTCACCCAGAATTACATCAGTAAGATTTATTATTTCGTTTCCCGAAAAAACACCTTCTTTACGATACATTTTAAGGTTTCTTGCCAAAACAGTTTTTCCGGAAGTAGCAACCATATTATCATAGGATGAACCATCAGCCCCGACAGTAATTCCATTAGTTTCAATTATATGAACATCCAGTGTATTATTTATAATCTTCGCAAGCTTGTTTATCGATACATACTCTGTATCATCGATTACCCCGTTAAGCATTCTGAGTTCATTGGCAACTAATCTGTATCCCAATGGATATCCGCCATTGATTTTTGCTTTAAATCCATAACCTGTTATTTCAACTAAAACTTTAACTACTTCATTAACAGTAACCGGTTTCGATGGCAAAAATGTTCCGTCTGAATACCCTGCAATATATCCCAAATCCGATAATGTTTCTACTGCTGAAGCATATTCATCTTCTTTGTTAATATCTGAATATCTGCCGGTGTATGCGGAAACAACATAGTCCTCGCCTAAAAGGTTTAATGTATACATCGCTAAATGGGATCTTAAAGCAATTTCGTTGCCGTTTAAATCTTGTTTAATTATTCCTATAGCCTTTAATAAATCCAAATCATAACTTTCTTCATTTTCTTTGGCATAAACCGGAGAAAAAACCAAAAGCGACAAAACTACACAAACAGATAAGAACCCTGCTATAATTTTTTTATTAATCATTTGAGTTCCTCCCTTATCAATACATTGTAAATCATCTGTGCTGCTTCTGCTCTTGTTGAATAGTTTTCAGGATAGAATTTATTCTCCGAACCTTTTAATATATTCAAAGCACTAAGCATGGTAACACTATTCTGAGCATATCTGCTTATCCTATCATAGTCTTCAAAGACAATATTTATTTCATCCCTGAATACCAGATTTCTGGTATTCTCCATAATTCGGTATAATATAACCGCCATATCCTGTCTGGAGATATTATCTTCCGGATAAAACATATTCTTTTCTTTGCCAAGAATGATTTTTTTATCATAAGCATACGCTATATACGGATAACTCCACCGTTCAGGTTGAACATCATCAAACGGAAGAATTTCTCCTGAGGTTTCACCATAAAATGCAAGGATTGCAAGCTTGGTAAATTCCTCACGGGTAATATTGTCATCCGGAGCAAATTCAGTTGCAGTTTTTCCGGAAATTATTTTATTATTTGTTAAATATGTAATTGCTTCTTTTCCCCAATGATTTTCAATATCTTTAAAAACCGGAATTACAGGAGCAGGTGTTACAATCTCAGGTTTAGCAAGCTCAGATTCGACTGAGATGTTTTCTGTTTTTCCAGCACCGGAAACTGCTCCACCGCCACCTCCACCACCGGTAAATACCGGAGGTGGTGGAGGTGGATTAAGTGATTCTTTGTAGAGTGTTACTCCCTCATTAAAATATTGTATTAAATATTCCAGAGTTGTAAGTTGTGACTTATTTGCCATAAGATGTTTTTCTACATAATCTTTTATAGCATCACCATTGGAGTATTCTAAGTAAGCTGTACCAAGGTTCAGATAATCATTATTATCGTTAATTAATTTTTCAAATTTATCGTAGTATACAAATTCAGAAACAGCAAACAGAACTGTTTGTTCTTTAAATGTATTTAACAATTTATCTGTATCTGAATAAGGTTTTAATCCTATCTTTGCAAAGAATCCAGCTTTGTTTTCAATTCCTTCATAAGTGTCAGCAATACCTGTTGCACCTTCAAGATTTTCAATATCCAGTATGTGATCATAATGGGACATAAGGTTAGTTAAAAAGGTTAAATCATTCGATGATTCAAATGCTTTAAGTATTACAAGCTCATCAAAAATATCAAGAACTTGTTCAAAGCTTAATTTTGTTCCGGCTTGATTTAGTGTTTTCAAGCGTATAACCATTTCATTCACAAGAGCAGTTTTGTTTGATAGCTGAGCATAATACTCAATATCAATTCCGGTA
>JAZOOC010000156.1:0-19300 GCA_045654825.1 Clostridia bacterium
GTCATAAAAATCTCTTAATACAGACTCATATATTTTAATATGGGTTTTAGCTAAATTATCACTCGAAAATTCGGTAGTGGCACGATGGTGCAATGCTTCTCCCATTTTTTGTGCGAAATCGAAATTCTCTGCCATACCAAGAATACATTCTGCAAAAGCTTTATAATCTTTAGACTCAAAAAGTCTTCCGCTTACCGAATCTTCTATAAGATCAGATATACCGCCGACATCTGAACTTATGGTAGGTTTTTTGAATTTCGCGCCTTCCAAAAGAACATAAGGAAAGCTTTCACTTAATGAAGTAAGTGTATTTATATCTATAAAATTAATAAAACTGAATATATCCTTAACAAAGCCGATGAAATAAACCTTATTGGAAATGCCAAGCTTTCTGCAAAGCTCCGAAAGATAATCTTTTTCCGGACCCTCACCTGCAAGAAGAAATCTCAAATCAGGATTTTTCTTCAAAGCCTCTGCTGCTCCACGAATAAATGTTTCGTGACCTTTAACCTTATCAAATCTTCCTATTATTCCTATATAGGTTAATTTATCATTTAGCTCAATATTATATTTTGAAGCAAATTCTTCTTTTGAGATATATGGCGTATCAAGAGAATAATCCATTCCGTTATATACTGAATATACACGGTTTGGACGAAAGCCTCTTTTTATAAGCATTTTTTTGAAATTGTTTGACACACCGATATAATAGTCAATAGTTTTTAATGCTATTCTGTTTAAACCGGTGAATACAACTCTTTTATAAACCGAATCGGTAAAATCGAGATTATAGTCACTGTGAACGGTTGTTATTATCGGAACTGAAATTCTCTTTTTTAGCATAGAAGCAACGAAGTTCGCCCTGGCACCGTGAACATGAACAAGGTCGAATTTTTCAGAATTTATCATATCTGCAATTTTTTTTGTTACAGATAAATCAAATCTTGTTTTCTGCTCCATTAAAACCGTATCTATATTTCTTTCAAGAATTTCCTGATAGAAAACCCCCGGAATCAGACAAATCATTTTGATTTCTGCATATTTTTTGAGCGCGTCAAGCAATGCAAAAACATGAGTTTTTGCACCACCGCTGTCACCGCCGCTGATTATATGCATTATCTTCAACTAATCTCAATCCTTTCGAAGAATTTTCATTGCTGCCATCATTATTCCTGCGGCAGCGAAAAACATTACCATAACTCTGGGATAAAACCAGATATATTCAACACATGAAACAAATGTTATTCCCACAAGCGAGGAAACAGATGCTATGATTATATTTCTTAATTTTCTTCCTTTTAAGTTTTCTCTTATCAATGCAGTAAAAAATCTTTTGATTGAGAAAAACCACCATATAAAGAATGTTATTGCTCCGACCACACCTATTTCGAGAAGAATTTCGAGAAAAAGCAAGTGAGAGTGAGGAGCGGTGATTGCATAAGGCACTGCATAAACAAGATAGAGTTTTCTGAACGCAAGAGGACCGAGTCCCGTTCCTGTTAGCCAGCAATCCTTTATCATATTAAGACATCCTCTCCAGATTTCTACACGGAAGAAATTCGAGGTGTCTTTAAGATTTCCTATTGATAATATTCTTGTCCATATTGATTCGGGTACAAAAGGAATTGCAAACAATACCAGTACCGCAAAATACGGGAACAATTTATAATCATATAAAAGAAGAAACAACACTGCGGATATCGCAAATGTAATCCAGCATGATCTTGAATATGTCATAAGAAGTGCAGCTACCGGAAATACAAGCAATGCCATATATCCGAATTTTTCTTTGTTTGTTTTTCTGTTCAAAGCAAATGCCGCCATAAAGGGCATAAACAGAACAAGATATTCTGCATAATTATTAGGGTTTTCAAATGTTGACACCATACGCTGAATTTTTCCGCTTGTATTTGTATCAACAAACTGCATATCGGTTTCTATTCCTACTATCCCCTGATATATACATATAAAAGATGTAAGAATAACACCTAAATATATAAAGCCTATCAGCTTGTCCAGTTTTTCTTCGGTATTCATACTTCCCGAAATTACAAACATAAATATAAATGATGTTATAAAAAACATCAGAACTCGCAAACTGTCGCTTCTGTCCAACGAGCTTAATAGTGAAACAACAAGACATACAGCAAATATAAGCATACTTACGCCGATCTCTTTAAGGCTTATCGAAAACTCTCTGCCCGAAATCGCACATATAAAATAGAGTCCTAAAAGAAATACCGCCGCAAGAAGTCCATATAAATTATTCCAGATGCTTCCCGGCACCAGAACTATTAATATAAGCACAATGCCAAGTATATTTTCGTAGCTTAGTCCAAAAGTTGTTCTTATCGAATTATATAAACGGTTATTGATAGAACCGTTATTTAAATTTCTGATTTTATTATATATACCTGCAAAGAAATCCAATATTGATTTTATACTTCTGTCGGTAAAACGGTAGAACAAAGAATTATCCATATATATGCTAAGTGAGTCTTTTCTGTAAAGCATCTTATACAAAGATGAGCCTTTGAAAACCGCAGATATTCCGTTCATAAGAGAAATAACCGCTTTATAGATAAAGCTGCTCATAAACGCACGGGATATAAACCCAAGAAGTTTTGCTATAAGGGAATCTGTCAATCCACAATAAATTGCTGAAAGTATATATTTAATCAGATGTATTATTTTACTTCCGCATAAAATATTCATTGTTTATGCTCCTATTTTACAAATTCAATATCCGATACTCTCAAATACATTTTCGCTTTTCCTGCTGCGAGAGTCATACTGTGACCAACGATATATTTTGTGCCGTCTATTATAATGCCGTTCGCAAATTCTTCTCCTGTTACTTCGGCGGTAACCGTAACTGATTTATAATCTTCTTTTGTTGTTTTCACAACATTACCCTGTGCATCTGTGTTATAAACAACAGAATCGAAAGTATCGAAATCAGTAACTGTTCCCATAACAACTTTTTCCTGAACATCATATACAACATCGCCCGGATGGATTGTATCATCAAGAACGAAATCTGATATTTCTTCTGCATAGAATCTCATTATTGCTTTTGTTCCGCTCTGTGTTGTTCCTGCATTTTGGGGAGCTAAAAATTTATAACCGAAAATTCCGATTATTGCCACAACCACTACGATTAACAAGAGATCGATAATATTGATTTTTCCGAAAAGTTTTCCGTTTTTGTCCAGTATCATTTTAATTTCTCCTTTGTTTTATAAATTTTTTTATATCTTTAAGGTACATTGGCAGAAGTGCAAGGGCATAAACGAACACGCCTGCAGCTGCCGATACCAAAAGGCCTGCAAAAGCGGCAATCTTTGAACTGCCGAAGTTAATATCCTTTATAAACATAAGTACCGCCGTCATAACCAAAGCTGCCACAATTGTTTTTATCGCAGTAATTACAAGAGATTTAATTTTAATATCATTATATCTTTTTGAAAACTGAATAATTATGTTTATTCCGCCCAGAAAGGCTGCAACCGAATACGCAAAAGCCACACCCTTAAGACCGAAATATTTTACAAGAACTATGCTCAGCACGATATTTATAATCATTATAAACACGCCGTTATAAGCAGATACTTTTGTGTTTTTTCTTGCGTAAAATGCACGGTCGGTTATTTCTTTAAAGCCAAGACCAAGTATTCCCAGAGCATAAAGTGAAAATACACTTCCTCCCAAAGCAACATTCTCGCTTGTGAATTTTCCGTATCCGTATATCAAGTCTATAAACTTCTCGCCGAATATGTAAAAACCGAAAGACAATGGTATGAGAAGCAAAATAATTCCGTTAAGTGTTGCAGTAAGAAGTTTTGAGAACTCTTTTTCGTTCTTTTTCGCCTCAAGGTCGGACAATTTAGGATAAATAACCGAGGATATCGCAAGCACCATTGTAAGAACGATTTGTATTCCAAGATTCTGTGCATTATTTAAAACTATGTAGTTTTCCGCATCATGACGGAAAGCAATCGAGCTGTTTGTTAAAATATTAATCTGATGAGCGCATATTCCGACTATTACAGGAGCAACCACCTTAAATATGCGTTTCATATCAGAATTGTTATAATCGAAGCTTAAAGAAAATCTGTAGTCGGTAGTTCTCAAAGCGGGAACAAGTATTGCCGCCTGAACAAAATATCCTATAAGAGTAGCAAATACAAGTCCGCTTACATTATATTTGTCAGACAACAATATGATATAAGACATTGTAACCATACTGCTCGGAATACTTACTGCTGCCGCAAGATAGAACTTTCCGTTAGCCTGCAGTATTCCGCTGAATATATAATAAAGGCACATAAAAAGCACTGAAAAGATAAGAACTCTTATTGCGAAAACCGAAAATTTATAATCTCCTTTGCCTGCAATTTCGGCAATCACAGGAGCACAAAACATTCCGATAAAAATAAGCACAAACGAAACTAAAACGGTCATTGATATTGTATTATTAAGAAAACCGTTTGTTCGTTTTTTATCTCCCGCTTCTCTTAATTCTGTATATATGGGAATTACCGAGGTTGTAAGGGTTGTGCCTATAACAGTTGTTACAATACCTGCAAGAGTTATTGCAAAAGAATATGCCGAGGTTAATGATGTTGCGCCAAAATACGCTGTTACAAAGCTGTTTGAAACGAGCGCAAGTCCTCTTGAAAGAACATTTATTATAAGGACAACCAAAGTAACTCCCGCCATATTCTTCTTCCTTTCTTATTATTTGAAATATGGAACAAATTCAAAGCTTATTCCATCTTCGTTAAAGGTCAAAAGACCATATTTGCAAAACGACAATGTTTCATAAGGGATAGTTCTGTCAAAGGGTGGCAAATCTCTTATTGTTATATACCTTATTTTATCATCGTATTTATACTTATACTCTTCTCCGTATGAAATGATAAATATATTTCTGTCTGAAAGTTTTTCCTTAAGTTTATCTGTAAGAATTTCCGCCTCTGCCAAATCATTTTTCGCTATATCGACAGGCATCATTATAAATATATTTTCTTTTTCGGTTGAATCAATAAATTTTAATAATTTTTCCCATTGGGTACTGTCGGAAGCATAAACAGATCCTTTTTCGTTATTAAGCGCAACAAACGCACCATATTCATTTTCTTTCTGCCAGTAATAATTCAAAGGTTTTACTTCGCTTTCTATATTTCCAAGAGGCAATCTGCGAAATACAGACATATCAACTTCTCCTGCCAGTGAATTTCTTTTTGCAGTTACAACATCTGTGAAAAATGTTTTATAATCTCCGTTATCGCCGAAGAAGCCAATCGTAAAACCTTCTTTATCGGTATGCTTATAAAATTCATCTATATAATGAGCCGGTTTCTCACTTTCCATTACAGTTATAACTGTTTCGTTTTCGATACCGTCTGCAGACGCTTTGATAGTTACTTTCCCCGTTTCCTTCGGGTAAAACTCATCGTTTTTAAAAGTTCCTTTTTTATCTGCAGTATATTTAACCTTGATAGCACTGTCTTTTATTTCGTTCATATATTCATCGTACAGCACCGCTTTTAATTTAACTGACTCATTAAGTCTAATCCTTTCGTAGTCAGCAGAAAGGGAAATATAAGAAAATTCACCTTTTTTCTTTTCTGCAGTAATACCGACCGCATTGGTTACAGGACGATAATATGTTTGAAGATTGACATGAGAGATTTCGTTGTCCGGTTTTTTTATTGCCATAGCAGTTGAACCGCCGCCATCAAAACTTATAGCATCGCTGCAGCCGTATTCAACGAACATTTCGGCAGTTTCTTTTAATGTCATCCCTCTTGCTTTGTCATTTCTTCCGTCAGCATTAAAGAGATATATTATTTCGTTTTTGGAATCATAACCTACCGCAGTAACGGGATTTCTTGAATCTTTTATAGTAAGTTCAGCAATTTCTCCGTTTTTTACAAGAACAGTTCCTCCGCCGACAGCATCTTTTATTCCCTCGATTGAAGGTTCGACCAAAACAGTAAGTTCTACTTCGTCTCCCTCTTTAAAGTTGTCGGTTAAAAATGTGCTGTGTCTTAAAGAATGAGTGAGAACATAGCCATTTTCAGGAATTTCTACACCCTCCTTATTGGAATGCATTGAAGTAACAATTCCGTCTTCGACTACAACCTCTATGCCGTCATCCATAGAACCCGGAGAGGTTTTTCCGAAATTACTGTCATAAACCTTTAAATATTCTACGGGACCAAGCTTGTTATAAAAAAGTATTCCTGCTGACTGCTGTGTAGCTTTTGACAAAACTTTAACTGTATATGTGAAATAATCTGTAAACAGATTATTCTCTTCATCAGACACAAGTGTTGCATAAGATGGGTCATTCGATGGAGTTGTGATAAGCTCCCCGTCTTTTATAATCATACCCTCGGATGCTGTTTTACCTGAATATGAGGTAAAAAAGTCTGCATTTACTGCCGCAACAACATCCCCTGCTTTGCTTGCAAACTGTGCTACTGTTGAAGTTTGGGTAAGTTCTTCATTATAAAGCACCTTGAAGTCAAGGCCCTTTTCTTTCATATCTGCTTTTAAAACATGCAGATTGCTCCAGCCGTTTTCGGTAAGCCTTTTTATATTTGTATAGGTAACACCTTTTGTTACCGGCGTTTCAGTAATTCTTTCATCTATAAGAAATTCAGCTCTTACAGAGCTTGATAAAAATATCGTAAGAGTAATAATTAAAGCAAGAACTTTTCGCACATCTACACTCCTTTACTGTTTATATTACTGATTATATAATTAAATTCATTCTACCAGGAGTAAAAATGCTTGCTTGCAAGGGCATTTTTACAACGCCGTCAATTGGCATACGCAGTCCGAAAGACTGCAAGCGAGTTGAAAACTCGCAGGAGTTTTGCAAAGCAAAAATCCATATATGCCAATTATAACACACAATTTCCTTTTTGTGAATAGCTGATACAAAACTTTAACAAAAACTAAACAAAAAAGTCTTAAAGGTTATTTTCCGTTTCCCTTTAAGACCGTTTTTTGTTTAATTCTCTGAATTTACCGGGTGACATACCAACTCGCTTTTTAAAAGCAACCGTAAAGGTAGTCGGATTTGAATATCCAACTTTTTCACCTACAACACTCAAAGACAAGTCAGAATCACACAAAATTTGTTTTGCGTGAGATATTCTTATATTTGAAAGATATTCGCAGAATCCAACCGAAAATTCTCTTTTGAAATAGTTGGAAAAATATTTGGGTGTTGTTCCAAATTCAACCGCCATAATTTCAAGATATAAATCTTTATTGTAATTGGCATTGATATATTTCATAACATCTGTTCTGTTAAGTATAGCTTTCTTTGAATGATCCGCAACTGCACCGAATCTTAATATATTAACATAACTGTTTATAAGATTTTCAACATCCAGAGTATCTTTAAAGCTGTCTATCATATGAATAAAATACTGTTCAAGCTCCAACGGCAGTCCTTCTGCTTTTTTAACAAGGGTAACCGCTTCGGTAAATGTATTCTGCATTATACGAAGCAAATGCTCAAATTTGATTACAGGTATTTTATTCTCGATATTTTTATTAAATATTTTACTTATGTATTTTCTGATTTTCTCTTCATCCGCTTCAAGAATAAAACTTTTAAGCTCATCCGTAAAGTTAACGGGAAGAATAAGTGAACTTCCCATTGTAATTCTTTCAGCAGTAAGAATTTGCGAGGAATCTCCCATACATCTGTAATCGCGGCAGATTTTAATATCCTTATACGCTTCAAAAACCGAAGATAAATCATTGATTTCTCTGCTGAAACTGATAAGAACTCTATGTCCGTTATTCGAAAGCTGTTCAATAGTAAAACCGAATTGCTTTTTTATGTTGGGATACAGATTTTTATTAAAACCTATAATATATATACTTCTGCCCGAAATTTCCTCAACAAAGGAATGGTCCAGTCCCATCTTTTTAAAACGGTCGGTTATGTTTTTATGTATTTCTGCTTTACCGTCGCTTAAAATATCTGCAGACATAAGAGCCATTCTTTCTCTTTTTACTACATTATAAAAAGTTTCCTCTGCTATTTCCTTGTTTTTGGTATAGTAAGAGCTTGAATTTGCAAGATTATGAAAAACTCCGAAACGATGAACGACTGTTAAATTTTTCAATACATTTTCATATTTTAAATTTTCTTCTTTAAGCTCCTTGATTTTTTCAAGAACACCCTCTGTGCCGACCGATAAATCGTTAACACCCAGTATTCTTAAAATTTCGGGAACCCTGTTTCGTAAATTAAGTTTCATTTCTCCCCCGAGGATAAAACCGGATAGCAATTAAGCTATCCGGTCAGTTTTTTAAAATTGAAATATTTAAAATTACAGAATATATTTTCCGCTGTCCTTATCAAGATAAAGCTCTGAATTTTCGTGAAGTCTTAAGATAGTTGCAGGAACCTGTTCTGTAATAATTCCGAGGCAGGTATTTTTAACTGCATCTGCTTTTGTGGGAGCAGGAACGATACAGAAAATATATTCAGGAAGCATAAGAGCAGGAATTGTTAATGTTAATGCGTGTGTGGGAACATCGTCAAATTTAGCGAAGCATCCGTCGTTTACCTGCTGCTGTCTGCATTTTGCGTCGAGCTCAACTTTCTTTACAAGGCGTTCATCATCGAAATGTGCAACATGGGGGTCGTTGAAAGCGATATGACCGTTTTCGCCAATTCCCATAAATACCATATCGGGTTTGTTTGCTTTAAGAAGGTCTTCATATCTGTTGATTTCAGCTTCGATATCTGCAGCACCGCCGCCGAGGTAGTTAACAGATTTGAAAGGAACTTTACCAAAGATAGCAGCTTTTAAGAAGTTGCCGAATCCCTGAGGAGCATCTGAGGGAAGTCCTATATATTCGTCCATATGGAAAGCGTTTACTTTAGTCCAGTCGATTGTTGTATCCGCTGCTAAAGAAGCAAGAAAATCGTTCTGTGAAGGAGCTGCTGCGAATATAGCATTACATTCACCTTTTTCAGCAATTACTTTTTTAATAGCTGCTGCTGCGTCTTTTGCAGAAACATCTCCCATTTCTTTTCTTGTTTCGAAACAACGAACATGCATTTTTCCTACATTAAATTCTTTTAACATTGTTTTACACCTTTATTCCTTTATTTATTATTTCAATATTTCCGTTGGGACAACGGTTGTAACACATACCGCATGCCACACATTCATCTCCGTGAATTTCAATCACATCTGTTTTTGGATTATATATAGCAAATTCACTGCAGATTGTTTTACAAAGCTGACAACCTTCACCGCATCCGCATTTTAAGCATCTGCTTGCTTCGGCAATTGCCTGCTCTTCATTTGTTATTTCGGATACCGCTTTTTTAGTATCTCCGATATAACCGTTTCTCTTTAATACATCATCTTTTTTAACTGATACTACCGGCTCAATTGCATTAATTACAGCTTTATCGCCACAAAGCTTTTTATCAACGAGTGCAGCCTCGTTAACACCTTTTGCACAAGCCGCAACTATTGTTGCATTTTTAGACCAAGCATCACCGTCATACAAGTCATCACAGGAAAGTGCAATTTCCTCTCCTGCTGCACCCTTGAATTTAACGGTTAATCTGCCGTTACAAGCTTCTGCTCCGGCAAATTCGGGATAGTTAATATATTTAACACCTTTAGCTTTAACTTCGGAAATAAGTTCTTTAATAATTCTTCTGTTTTCACCAAGTGCGATTGCAGCAACAACAACTGATTTAGCGCCGTTTTCTGCCGCATAAAGAGCCATATCAAACATATCTTCGCTTTTACCTGTGATTACGATATCTTTGCCGGAAACATCAGTATCGTCTCCCATTAAAAGACTGTAGCCCTCTTTTGCATTTTCTTTTACTTTCTTATCCTGAAGAATATAAGCAAAAATCACTTCATTGAAGCCTTTAGCTTTCAATTCATCTTCATTTGCAACAGAAACACCTGTTTCAAATTTAACACCTTTTGCTTTTAAATCTTCAATGATATCGTTATAAACGGATTCAGGAAGTCTTCCGCTTTTAGCAAGCATTTTAAGTGACCCGCCGATATAAGCTTCTTTCTCAAATACGGTTACATCGTATCCCGCTTTCGCAAGCTCGCCTGCAGCACTGATTCCCATAGGGCCTGAACCAACAACAGCAACTTTATAGCCGTTAGCTGAAGCTTTTTCTCCATCAGCTGTCCAGTTATTCTTTTTAGCCATATCGAGAACAAATTTCTTAAGCTCACGGATACGAACGGGATCTCCGCCCTCACCTCTTACACAGGCATCTTCACAGGGATGAGAACATACATAAGCGCATGCACCCTGGAGAGCACCTTTTGTAGCAATAAGCTCAAAAGCCTCTTTAAATTCACCCTTTGCAATCTTCTGAACATACGCCTGAACAGGCACATGGAGAGGACAAGCTGTTTTACAGGGGCCCGAAAGGGTCGGATTTTTAATATGAGCATATCCGTCGTATAAAGTAAGTTCGGGAGCTGTTTTAAGCTCGGGAACAATTTTACCGCAGAAATCGTCTATTGTTTCATAGCCGTGCTTATCCATATAGTCTTTCATTCCCTTAATCATAGGACGAACTATATCAAAGCCGCTTATTAAGGTTTCTGCACAAACACCAAGAAGGTTACCGCCGCAAAGCACCATTTCAACTGCATCTTTCCAGTTGGTGATACCGCCGGCTGCCATAATTTTAGGACCGTTTCCGTTAACCTTTCTTATTTCATATGTATCTCTCTGCGCAAGAGGTTTTAACCAGCTTCCGCAGTAGCAACTCATACTTGCCTCATCCTGGAGATGATATATTGCTTTTTCGGGTGCATCAAGGTCAAGGTCGGGTATACCCAGACGGTTACCTGTTCCTCCGACAGCATCTGCACCTGCTGCATATAACGCAGAAGCGATAGTAGCAATTTTTCCTCCTTCGGGAGTTAATTTAACAAACAGAGGAATTTTTATTACCTTTTTAATTTCGCGAACGATTTCAGCAACAGCCTCTTCCTGCTGACCAAGGCTTGCACCTGTCTGTTTGGAAGCAGTCTGCTGACCGCCGCTTGTTAAATTTACATTATAGGACATATTGGGACAGCACATATTAAGCTCGATAACATCTGCGCCAACCTCTTCGAACTTTTTAGCCATATTAACCCAGCCTTCAGCTCCGCCTTCGCCGGCATAGGTTATATTAGCAAGAAGCTTAAGGTCTGTAAGAACTTTTTTTGCTTCTCTTACAAGTTCAAGTCCCTGTTCGAATGTAAGTCTTTTTTCGGCTGTGAATGCAAGAGCATTTTTCTCGCCGAACATTGCATAACGAGGTTTACGGTTGATATAGGGAGCAGGATCAATAGATAATTTGATACTTGCAGCCGCCCAACCTGTTTCTTCTATTCTTTTTAACTGCTTAACGGATTTAGTTGTAGGACCCGAAGCAACAAAGAATGGATTTTTAAATTCAACTCCACCTATTGTAACAGGAATTCTGATATCTTTTAACATTTAACCACTCTCCTGATTTTATTATAAATCGGGGTTAACAATTTTTCTGCCTTCTTTTGAGGACTGATAAATATAGTTAACAACCTTTAAAATTTCAAGACCGTCGATGCCTCTTAAACCTACTTTAGCATCTTTACCGTCTCTTACTGATTCCATAAAGTGTCTGATTTCGCCAACATAACCGAGATTGTATTTTTCATCAACAGCAGGTCTTGACCATCCGGTTGTTATTTCTGCTTTTTCAACAGTATAGTCAGCACCGGGGATAGAATAGAGATGAATAGGAGAAGAAAAGGTTAAATCAACTGCGATTTTACCCTCTGTTCCATAAATTTCAATACTGTCTTCCATACCGCCTGTTGTTAAGTAGTTAGCTTCTAAAAGCGCAGATGTGCCGTCTTCGAACTTAATCATAACAGCTGCCCAGTCTTCGCCTTCCATAGATGTATGCCACATATTGTTTTCTCCGCCGCCCGATGTCATAGCAACGAGCTCAGTCCAACGGTTGTTTTTGAGTGCGAGCATAAATCCGATAGGATGACATCCAAGGTGAATCATACTTCCGCCGCCACAGAATTCAATTTTCTGAGCGAAAGGAGAATGAGAACCGCAGTGACATTCTCTTGCACGGATATACATCTGTTTTCCGATAGCGCCCTGTTCAACAAGCTCCATTGCTTTTCCGAGAGCGGGAGCAAAAAGCCAGTCTTCAGCATAGTAAAGCTTTTTACCGCTTTCTTCTGCTGCCTTAACCATTTCTTTCGCATGCTCAAGCTTTGTAGCTATAGGTTTTTCGGTAAGTACATGTTTGCCTTTTTTGAAAGCATACATAGCAATATCATAATGGAGGAAGTTGGGGAGACAAATATCAACGATATCACAGTCGATTGTATCAATAGCTTTATAAGCATCGTCAACAATCTGAACATCAGAAAGATTATATCTCTTTATAAGATCCTCTGCTCTTTCGGTTACTTTATCGCATACCGCAACGATTTTTGCAACATCGGTGCATCTTGCGTAACCATCCATGTGAAGGTCGGCACTAAAAGCGGCACCGATCATCAAAACTTTAACCTGTTCCATAAAAACAACCCTTTCAATATGTATTATTTATAATAAAAAACATAGGAAATTGACACATTTTCAATTATAAAGCGTGTCATTTTAACATATTATAGCATAAGATAGATAATAAAGTCAATTTTTTTTGAAGGAAAAGTGAGATTTTGTTTGATAGTAAGAATTATCAGAGTAAAACGCAAATCTAAAAACATAAAAAACAAGCTTATCTGTTTGTCGGCGATTTTTCTTTTTACGGCAACTTTTCTTTTTGTTGCTTTTTTTAAAATATATGCAGGAAGCTTCCGTCCTATTGTAAAACAAATGGCTTCATATACCGCCGAGCAATTGACCGCAAAGGCAATCAGCGACGGAGTTATTGAGGTTCTTGCCAAAACCGATATAAAATACGAAGATATCGTTGAAATAACCAAGAACACCGACGGAGAATTAACCTCTCTGTCAGTCAATCTTTTTAAAATCAACAAACTGAAATCTGAAGTAACACTCAAAATAACAGAAATGATAAATGAATATGATAAAATAGAATTAAGTGTACCCTTCGGCAGTGTTATCGCGACAGCAGCAAGAATGGAATTGTTTTCGGGAATCGGACCTATGATACCGGTTGAAATAATGCCGCAAGGAAGTGTATTTACAGATTTCGACAACACCTTTACCGCTACGGGCATTAACCAGACAAAGCACACGGTCTCTTTAAAAATCAAAGCAAAAATTTCCATGATTACCCCCGAAAACATAACATCAGCAACCGAAACTGTTTCATTGATTCCTATTGCCGAAAGTATAATAGTAGGAAAAATTCCCGATACATATACAGTTTTGGAAACCTCTCCGGAAATATTAAGAGAGGATATTTTAAACCTCCAGTAGTCGAACCGACCAACACAGAAGCTGCCGTAAATGGTTAAATATTAAATTAGTATTAATTTTTGAATTTACGGTTGCATTATTTATTGTTTTGGTGTAACATATTGAAGTATAGCCTTAACAACCAATACTAAAGGCGGTTTTGAAATATAAATGAAGGAGTAAATAAATGATTTGCAGCAGATGCCAGCAAAATCTTGCAGTGGTATTTATAAATAAACTTGAAAACGGGAAACAGACTACCGAGGGTCTGTGTCTTAAATGCGCAAGAGAACTCGGAATTAAGCCGCTCGAACAGATGATGGACCAGTTCGGTCTTTCGGATATGGATATGGATGAATTAACAGGCGAAATGGAAAACCTTATGTCAGGTCTTGATATTTCCGACAGTATGACTCTTCCCGCAAATATGTCCGGAAACGAAAAAGAAAAAAGCGACAAAAAAACAAACAATCAAAATAAGAAAAATCAGAAGCAGAAAAAAAGCATGCTTGATACCTACGGTACAAACCTTACCGAAAAAGCACTCGCAGGCGAACTCGACTGTGTTATCGGAAGAGAAAAAGAAACCGAGAGGGTTATTCATATATTAAACAGAAGAACCAAAAACAATCCTGTTCTTTTAGGAGAACCCGGTGTGGGTAAAACTGCAGTTGCAGAAGGTATAGCAATAAGTATTGCAGAAGAAAAAGTTCCTCCCAAGCTTTTCGGATATCAGGTTTATCTTGTGGATTTCACCGCACTTCTTGCCGGAACTCAATTCAGAGGTCAGTTTGAAGCGCGTCTTAAAAATCTTATAACCGAAGCAAAGGAAAGAAAAAATGTTATACTCGTTATAGACGAAGTTCATAATATTGTTGCCGCAGGCGATGCAGACGGCGCTATGAATGCTGCCAACATTTTAAAGCCTGCACTTGCAAGAGGAGAAATCCGCGTTATAGGTGCAACAACCCTTTCGGAATACAGAAAGCATATAGAAAAGGATTCCGCTCTTGTAAGAAGATTTGCACCGGTTATTATAAACGAGCCCACAGAAGCTCATACAGTGGAAATATTAAAAGGTTTAAGACCTTATTATGAAAGCTATCACAGCATCATTCTTACAGACGAAGCTATTGATTCTGCAGTCAAGCTTTCAAAAAGATATATTCCCGAAAGATTTCTTCCGGACAAAGCTATCGATATAATAGACGAATGCGGTTCCAAGAAAAATCTTGAAAACAAAAAGCTCTACGAGCTCAATAAGCTCAACTTGAAGCTTGCATCTCTTCTTGAAAAGATAGCAACTCTTGAAAATCCGGAAACCCCTGATACTCCCATTGACTATCAGCAACTTGCTGACTTGAAAGTTGAAGAATTAAAATTAAAAGGAAGAATTGACGAACTTAACTCGGGAGAAATTGCTCTTCCCATATATAAAGATGATATAGTAAAAGCTGTTGAAGTTTTATCCTCTATTCCCATCAGCGATTTAACCGATGAAGATACAGGAAAGCTTTTAAAACTGGAAGACAGCCTCAAAAAAAGAATTGTCGGTCAGGACAATGCAGTAAAAACCACCGCTACGGTTATCCGCCGTTCAAGAGCGGGACTTACCGGCAAGAAAAAACCTGCATCTTTTATTTTTGTAGGTCCTACAGGTGTTGGAAAAACCGAGCTTGTTAAAACTCTTGCCAGAGAGCTTTTTGGAACAGAAGAAGCTATTATCCGCTTTGATATGTCCGAATATATGGAAAAGCATACTGTATCCAAACTTATAGGCTCTCCCCCCGGATATGTTGGGTATGACGATGCGGGACTTCTTACAGAAAAGATAAGACGCCGTCCTTATTCAATAATTCTTCTTGATGAAATTGAAAAGGCACATACCGATATTTTCAACATTCTGCTTCAGGTGCTTGATGACGGAAAGCTTACAGACAGTCACGGAAAAACAGTTCATTTTGAAAACACTGTTATCATTATGACTTCAAATGCCGGTTCGGATTATAAAAATTCTGCTTTCGGTTTCATTGAAAACGAAACCAAGGCAAATGAATCAAAAACACTTTCAGCGCTGAAAGAATTTTTCCGTCCCGAATTTTTAAACAGAATTGATGAAATAGTTGCTTTCAATCAGTTGTCTCCTGAAAATCTTAAGGGAATAGTTGATATTCTTATTTCGGATTTATCCGAAGATGTTAAAGAAAAAGGAATTAAAATCACAATAACAGATTCCGCAAAAGAATATCTTGCAAAAAAAGGATACGATGTAAAATTCGGCGCAAGACCCTTAAAAAGACTTATACAAAAAGAAATCGAATCCGAGCTTGCTGAATTCTATATAAACGGTATTATAAAGATAAATTCGACTGTTGAAATAGGTTTTAACGGCGAATCTCTTACCTTTAATATAATATAATTGAATATTCGTGAAAAAAATGTAAAAAAAACCTTGACTTTAAGGCATCCGATATGTTATACTTGACTTTGCCTTATTCAAGGTTCTTTTTTTAATGCAGAAATTTACCGTTGGAGGTGTACTTAAATGAGAGTTAAAATTACATTGGCATGTTCAGAATGCAAGCAGAGAAACTACGATATGATGAAGAACAAGAAAAATACCCCTGACAGACTCGAGCTCAACAAATATTGCAGATTCTGCAAAAAACATACTTTGCACAAAGAAACAAAGTAATTTAATTTGTCGCTTTTTGAGTTTATCTTTGTCTTTCCCATACGGAAAGGCGGAAAGGGTTGGTGAACTGATATGATGAATAAAACCGATGCAAAAAAAGAAAATAAATTCGTTAAATATCTTAAGGGCACTAAATCAGAACTTAAGAAAATAGTATGGCCTACCTGGAAACAGGTTATCAAAAATACTTTGATAGTTCTTATCGTTGTTATAATTATAGGTCTTATCATTGCAGGTCTTGATTTGTTATTTAACGGCGTATTACTCAAATTAATCACAAAATAGTTAGGAGGAGCAAGGCTTTTCCGTTTTCGGAAGCAGCTTAATACTTATGGATAATGCTCAATGGTATGTTGTTCACACCTATTCCGGATATGAGAATAAAGTTAAAACAAACATAGAGAAAACAGTTGAAAATCGTAATATGCACGACAGAATTATCGAAGTTAAGCTCCCCGAAGAAGAAGTTGTTGAAGTTAAAGACAATGTAAGCAAAGCTTCCAAAAGAAAGCTCTTCCCGGGTTATGTTTTCGTTAAAATGATTCTCGATAACGAAACCTGGTATGTTATAAGAAACACAAGAGGAGTAACAAGCTTTGTAGGCCCCGGTTCAAAACCGGTACCTTTAACTGACGAAGAAATCACTTCCCTTTCTCTTGAAGAAAGAAAAGTTGAAATCAACTTCACAATAGGAGACAGTGTAAGAATTACCGACGGTCCTCTTACAGACTTTATCGGTGAAGTGCAGTCTATAGATGAAATTAACTCTAAATTTGTAGTTCTCGTTTCAATGTTCGGCCGTGAAACACCGGTAGAACTTGAATTCGGACAGGCTGAATTATTAAATTAACAACAATGTCAAATACTATATAAAGTCAAACAAAAATTTTGCTTACGGAGGTGTATCAAATGGCTCAGAAAATTACCGGATTTATCAAACTTCAGATTGAAGCCGGAAAAGCAAATCCTGCACCGCCTGTTGGTCCCGCATTAGGTCAGCACGGTGTAAACATTATGCAGTTTTGTAAAGAGTTCAATGAAAGAACAAAGAATGATATGGGACTCGTAATCCCTGTTGTTATCACTGTTTATCAGGATCGTTCATTCTCTTTCATCACCAAAACTCCCCCCGCTGCAGTGCTTATTAAAAAAGCTTGCAAAATCGAGAGCGGTTCTGGTGTTCCCAACAAAACTAAGGTTGCTACAATCAGTTCTGAAGATGTCAGAAAGATTGCAGAGCAGAAAATGCCCGACTTAAATGCTGCAAGTGTAGAAGCTGCTATGAGTATGATAGCAGGAACTGCAAGAAGCATGGGCGTTGTTGTAGGCGACTGATAAGAATACAGTCGTTGTGAAATAAGTGGGAGGGTTTTAAAACCCGCGTAACCACAAGGAGGTAATAAAATGAAAAGAGGAAAAAAGTATCAGGATAGTGCTAAGCTTGTTACTAAAGCAGCATTATATGATGTTGATGAAGCTTTAAAGCTTGTTGTTGACACAGCTAAAGCAAAATTTGACGAAACAGTTGAAGCACACATCAAATTAGGCGTTGACTCCCGTCATGCTGATCAGCAGGTTAGAGGAGCAATCGTTCTTCCCCACGGAACAGGTAAAGTTCCCAAGGTTCTCGTTTTCGCTAAAGGCGATAAAGCTAAAGAAGCTGAAGAAAACGGCGCAGATTTTGTAGGTGCTGAAGACTTAGTTGCTAAAATCCAGAACGAAAACTGGTTCGATTTTGACGTTGTTGTTGCAACTCCCGATATGATGGGTGTTGTTGGTAGAATCGGTAAAGTTTTAGGACCTAAAGGCCTTATGCCTAACCCCAAAGCAGGAACAGTTACACACGATGTTGTTAAAGCTATCGCTGAATTAAAGAGCGGTAAAATTGAATACCGTCTTGATAAAACAAACATCATCCACTGCCCTATCGGTAAAGCTTCTTTCGGCGCAGAAAAACTCGTTGAAAACTTCAATGCTTTACTCGGCGCTGTTATTAAAGCTAAACCCGCAGCTGCTAAAGGTCAGTATTTAAGAAGTGTTGCTGTTGCTTCCACAATGGGACCCGGCGTAAGAGTTAATCCTGCAAAAATTACTGATTAATTCTTGACAAATATATCACGATGTGATATTATATTCTATGTTCCGTAGACAGCAGGTGCTTTAAAGCGTAAATCCTGCCCAGGATAAGTTTAAAACATTAGTGATTTACTGTCCTCTTGTGTCTGCGGATACAAGAGGATTTTTTTAACCCACACTTACGGAGGTGAAACGAAATGCCAAGTGCAAAAGTTCTTGAAACAAAAAAAGCAGTTGTTGCTGAATTAAACGAAAAAATTAAAAATTCAGTTTCCGGTGTATTGGTAGACTATCGCGGTCTTACTGTTGAACAGGATACAAAACTCCGTGCTGAAATGAGAAAAGCAGGCGTTGAATACAAAGTTATTAAAAATACTTTAATAAGATTCGCATTAAACGAAACAGGGCTTGAAGCTTTAGATGCTCACCTTGAGAACCCCACAGCTCTCGCTATTTCTGCTGACGATGCTGTTGCTCCTGCAAAAGTAATATCAGAATTCGCAAGCAAAAACGAAGCTCTTGAAATCAAAGGCGGTTACCTTGAAGGACAGGTAATGTCCAAAGCTGAAATCGAAGAATTAGGTAAGATTCCTCCCAAGGATGTACTTATCGCAAAAGTTCTCGGCGGCTTAAATGCTCCCCTTTCAAGTCTTGCTATATTGCTTAACCAGATTGCAGAGAAAAAAGCTGCAGAAGGTGCAGAATAATTAATTATTAAATCAAAAAATATTTTTTAAAATTTTAGGAGGATAAAACAATGAGTGAAAATATCACAAAATTAATTGAAGAAATCAAAGAATTAAAAGTTTTAGAATTAAACGAACTCGTAAGGGCTCTTGAAGAAGAATTTGGCGTTAGCGCTGCTGCTTTCGCTTTTGCTGCTCCCGCTGCTGGCGGTGCTGCTGCAGCTGCTGAAGAAAAAACAGAATTTGATGTTGTTATGACATCCTTCGGCGACAAGAAACTCGACGTTATCAAAGTTGTTCGTACTATCACAGGTCTCGGACTTAAAGAAGCTAAAGAGCTCGTTGAAGGCGCTCCTAAGGCTCTTAAAGAAGGCGT
>JAZOOC010000157.1:0-8749 GCA_045654825.1 Clostridia bacterium
AATTTCGTATTCGTTTGCATATCCGTCACTAAGCTTATCAACGCCCCATTCTTTTGCCATTTCTATAGTATCAGTACAATAGAACCCTAATCCATAATCATTATATGTTTTACCTTTTCCAAATTCAGGTTTTTTAACAATTTCTTTTGAACCATGATATATTTTCTTAAGCACTACTATCATCTCCATTCTTGTTTTCATTATACCCCTTTAGGTGTAGTTTGTCAACTTTTTCTTGAAATTTGCCCCAAAAAGATTCGAACTCTGTGTCTTAGTTTTCAAACATTTTTCTAGCTAACTCTGAACACTTTTTATAAGCTTGATTTCTTGCTTATTTTATGATATGCTATGAAATATTTCATAGAAAACGGAGAGTTTAAGAGTGTATTTTGAAGAATTTATTTTAGGATCTGAAACACCGATAGCTCCTGCGGTTATAAATAAAAACGATATGCTTGATTTCGCAAACAAATATGATAACATTCCTCTTCATACAGATGAAGAATATGCGAAATCTACATTATTCGGCGGTCTTATTGCACCGGGGGTTATGTCTTTTATGTCGGTATGGGCAAAATATCTTGAAAAAGATTTAGCCGGCAAAGAACTTATTGCCGGCAAGTCAACAAAGATTGAGTGGATAAAGCCTGTATATGAAAAAGATGTTTTAACAAGTATCTGTAAAGTTTCAAATCTTACAAAAAGAAACAACAAAAACGGCATCGTTGAACTTACATTTGAAGTTTATAATCAGAAAAACGAACTGGTTTTAACCAATGTTACCGAAATGATTGTTAAATGCAAACCATAAAACAGAAAATGGCTCTTCAAACAAAGAAGAGCCTTTTTAGAACGGAATCATGGCCGTCAGACCAAGATTCCGAAATATTTGTTATTTTGTATTTTTCAAAGGAACTCTTACAAAAATTTTCTTTAGTTCCTTACCGTTAAAAGGAATTAAAGGATAAAGATATCCTTTATTACCTATTGTTTTTGTAGATGCAAGAAATACCAGGGATATAACCCACCCTGCGGCAAGACCGTATAAGCCGAAAAAGTGTGTCATAATAAGCAAGAATACTCTTACAAATTTTACTGCATAGGTAAGCTCCATACTGGGTTGAGCAAAAGCTGCAAGCGCGACAATAGCCATATATAGAATGGAGTCTGCATCGAACCACCCGGATTTTACGGCAAATTCACTTAAAAGCAAAGCGCCGACTATACTAAGTGAACTTGATAAACTATCGGGCGTATTTACAGATGCTATTCTTAAACCATCTATTCCAAATTCAAGTATTAAAAGCTGAACAATAACAGGAATTCCGTTATGGTCTTTTATTTGTATTACCGAAAGCCAGTCGGGAATATGCTCGGGATTGTTCATAAAATAAACCCATAGCGGCAATAAAACTACTGTAAGATAAAAAAACAGATTTCTTATTACTCTGATATATCCTCCTATAACAGGTGGAAAATAAAAATCTTCAACCTGTTGCACAAAGTCAAAGAAAGTTACCGGAAGAATTGTAATTCCCGGAACATTATCCACCATTATTACAATTTTTCCCTCAAGAAGATTAGCTGCTGCAACATCAGGGCGTTCTGTATATTTTATCTTTGGAAAAGGATTGATATAATTCTTTTTACCCATAACTTCCTGCAGACTGGTTTGTCCCATTGAGATACTTTCTATATCAACAGATGATATTTTCTTTCGTATCTGATTTAAAATTTTCTCATCTGCAAGACCTTCTATATACCCTATGGCTACATCGGTTTTACTTCTCTTCCCCACTGCATTCATTTCAAATATCAGTTTCGGGTCTCTTATTCTTCTTCTTAACAACGCAGTATTCGCAATTATAGTTTCAACAAAACCGTCTCTTGCACCGCGCAAAGTTTTCTCTTTATCCGGCTCTGCAACCGAACGAGAGGGGTATTCTCTCAAATCGAGAGCTATTGCATCAGAATAACCGTCTATAAAAAACACAGTCTGTCCTGCAAGTACATAATAAAGAATTTCATCAAATTTATTAATAAGAGTAATTTCCACATATGGAAAATGATTATCTGTAAATTCCTGTGCTGAAGTGAAGCTCTCCATAACCTCGGGCTTTATGCCTATCAAAAAAGCCATAAGCCTTTCTGCAATCGGAGTTTCCAAAAGACCGTCTATAAAATAAAAGCATGCATCCCGACCGCCTACGGTAGTTTTCTTTTCAATCATATCGCTGGTTTTTCCTATCGGCAGAATCTTATGCATTTCTTTCATATTATCTGCAAGCTTTTTATGTGTCATAAAAAAATCTCTCCTTTGGATTTATTATACCAACGGAGAGATTAATTATACTAAAAGCCATAAAATAGCCGATTGATTTCCTCGGGAACAACAGTTCCGCCCGAAATATTAATTATTGAGTTTTTGATATCCAAAAAAGCTTCTTTTTTGCATATAAAAGATACGTTAACATCTTGGAGAAACTCGACATTTTCTGTTATACATTTTCTGTTTTCAAGTTCCTTTTCAATTTTTCCCCATAAATTGTACGGAAGACTCATCAAAGCCTCTACACTTTCAGTCATTGTAACAATTCCGGAGGTTTCTATTGCAAGCTTCGCAGACTGACTGTAAGCTTTAACAAGTCCCCCTGTTCCAAGAAGTGTCCCTCCGAAGTATCTTGTAACCACAATGATAACATTAGTAAGACCCTCTTTTAAAATCACATCCAAAACAGGTGCTCCTGCTGTTTTTGCAGGCTCTCCATCGTCTGAAAATTTATTTATGTTATTTTCAGCGATAACATAAGCATATACATTATGAGTAGCATCGCGGTGTTTCTGCCGTATGGATTCAAGAAATTGCCATGCTTCCTCTTCTGTTTGAGCAGGGCTTATATATCCTATGAATTTAGATTTTTTTTCAATCAATTCCGCAGAAGCGTATCTGCTTACTGTTTTATATTCCAAATCAGTTTCCCTCAATCAGCCATTTTTTAATTTTATTATAACATTCTTCATCTGCTGAAATTTCCATAATATATCCGTCGTCTGACGGTGTTTCCGAAATAACAGATGCAGCCTTATAAATATATCCTAATATACTTCCCTCGCTGTATGGGATTTTAACCTTTACATTATACTTGGAGCTTACTAAAATTTCCTGCAGTCTGTTAAGAAGAAGATCAATATTTGTTTCTTCCTTTACCGAAATTACAAGGGAATTTGTATCCTGTAATTCTCTTTCAGGCATTTTAATATCACATTTATTAAATACTTTCAAAGTGGGTTTATCTTCTGCGTCAAGCTCTTTTAATATTCCCTCAACAACTTCTACCGCATTTGCGGCATCTTCCGAGGAAGAGTCTATAAGATGAAGTATAATATCCGCATATTTAACTTCTTCAAGTGTAGACTTGAAAGCTTCAACAAGATGATGCGGAAGCTTTCTTACAAATCCTACCGTATCGCTTATAAGAACCTCTATTTTATCGTTGATTTTGAGCTTTCTTATTAACGGGTCAAGAGTTGCAAAAAGCATATTTTCAACATAAGCATCGTTATCTCCCGTGAGAAGATTAATAAGAGAAGATTTGCCCGCATTGGTATATCCTACAACCGCAATCTGCGGAATATCATCTGACTGACGCTTTCTTCTTATATTAAGTCTGTGCTTTTCAATTTCTTTAAGCTCATCTGTAAGATATTCGATTTTTTTCTGTATATGTCTTCTGTCTGTTTCAAGCTTGGTTTCACCGGGACCTCTTGTTCCGATACCGCCGCCCTGTCTTGAAAGGTCTGCACCTATTCCGGAAAGTCTGGGAAGTATATATTTAAGCTGTGCAAGCTCTACCTGACATTTACCCTCTTTGGTAGTAGCTCTTCTTGCAAAAATATCAAGTATCAGACGGCTCCTGTCGATAACACGGACTCCAAGCTCGTTTTCAAGATTTTTTGTGACCGAGCCTGAAAGCTCACGGTCGAAAATCACCATAGATATATCATTATTTTTAATAAATTCAGCCGCTTCTTCAACTTTTCCCTTGCCTATAAAAGTGCGAGGGTCAACAGATTTTATATTCTGTATCATTGTTGCCACAGGCTCTGCCTCTGCAGCTTTGGTAAGCTCGCAAAGCTCATTCATTGAAGCCTCATCGGTATCGTCAAGCTTACCGCTTCCCAGAGATGCGCCTATAAGAAGTGCTTTTTCTCTTACGATTTCATTTTCTTTAATTATCTCTGACATTAATCCTCCAGCCTTTTATGTCACTTTCTCTAAGTGAAAGATTTTTCAGTCTGAATTTTTCTTTAAGCTTTATTATATTGGCCCTTTTATTCCCTGCAATCTGAGAAATAATTTTTCTTTCGGATAAAATTTCCGCATCTTTTCCGCAGATATCCATAAGAGCCATTTCTTTTTCTATTTTCTTATAATATCTTAATGATGCAACAAGCTCACCAAAAGAAGAATGATACGGTCCGATAACCTTACCCTCTTTTACTTCATAAGAGGACATAAGTCCTGCGCGGATAACAGTTATACCTGCCTCTTCAAACATATCAAAAAGCTCTGCACACAAATCGACTGTTTTTTCAAGAGAAAAGGGAGAATATTCTCCCTTTTTGTAAATATCGTAAAGCTCGGTATCTTCAATCACAACAGTTGGATATATTCTTACTGTTTTCGGTGCAAGCTCTATAATTCTTTTTGCAGTATAGATATCGGTTTCACGGTCAGAACCGTACATTCCCGTCATCATCTGGAGTCCCAGTTCAAAACCGTATTCCTTTATGAGTGAAGATGCCTTAACCGCAGATTCGGACTTTAAATTTCTTTTATTTCTTGAAAGAACCTCATCCGACATAGACTGAACTCCAAGTTCTATTGCGGTTACACCTTTATTTTTGAGATTTTCAAGTATCTCTTTATTTATATAATCGGGACGAGTGGAAAGACGAATTCCCTTTACTCTTTTATCCGCCAAAAAACTCTGTGCGGTATGAAGATAAGAATTCTGTTCTTCTTCGCATATTCCTGTGAAGCTACCGCCGAAAAACGCAATTTCAATTTCTGCATTTTCATCTGCGGTTTTTAGACAGCTTTTAATTTTCTCATATACTTCATTAAAATCCGCCCCGCCGCTTTCCCCTGTTATTCTTTTCTGATTACAGAAAACACAATCATTAGGACATCCGCGATGGCTTACAAATACAGGAATATTGATTTTTCTTTTCTTCATATTAATATTTTACTATTTTCATACTTGCTGCCCATTTATCTGTGTTGGAAGCAAAATATTCCGAAGCAATCTGATTTTGTATTGCACCTTTATAAGCTGCAACAGTTTCGTTTTCTGTTTCTGCAGATAATGGAAGTCTCTTGATTATATGATATCCGTATTCTGTTTCAACAATACCGGAAAGCTCGTCAGCTTTTAATCCTTTAACCGCATTTTCAAAAGCAGAAACCATTTCTCCGTCTGTGAAAACATAACCTTCAAAGGACATAGAACCGTCTTCGGAAAGCTCTTTCATAAGAGTATCGAAATCTTCTCCGTTTTTAATCTTTTTAAGTGTTGTTTCAGCAAGCTTTTTCTGTTTGGATTTCTGAGATTTGCTTAATTCCTGCATATTGTCATCAACAGTTTTGAAAAGAATATGTTTTGCTTTATAGAACATCTGTTCGAATTTAGAGTTTATTGCAGCATCTGAAACATCTATATCTCCATTAGCTGATGCCATAGTATATACTGAATTTCTCAATGCAAATTTTTCAGCTATTGCATAAACTGATGCAGGTTTCATTCCTGCTACAGAAGAAAATGCAGCTACATCCATACCGTAGCAAAGATTATAAAGATAATAATCGTTTGCGAGAATAAAGTTTTTATCCTGTTTAACTCCCATTTCTTTAGCCTTTGCAGCAGAAACAGCAAGTTCGATTATTTCTTTTTCTGCAAGCTTTTTGTTTTCCTCGGATATATTACCCTCTGCATCCGAATAAAGACCTATAAAATAAGAATATTCATCATAGCTTATTATTTCATCGTTTACAGAAGCATATACAGGATAATCCTCATAATTTACACTTCCGTCTGCTTTGCTTATATAGCTTTTGGATTTTTCTTTTGCTATACCTTCATAATACTTAACACCGTTTTTGTATTTGGGAATTTCGGTTAAGACATTAATATCGTATGTGTAGGAAATCTGTTCTCCGGCTTTTTGGAAACTAAGAGCTTCATTCTGACCCTTAACATCCTCGGAAAGCTTATCGCTTTCGGGAAATTCATAAGTTAAAGATGCTGTGCGAGTTTCACCGTCCCAGCCTACTTCAAAAGAAAGTGCATCACCTATTGCACGCAGCGGAACAAGAGTTCTGCCGTCTTTGATTTTAGCGGGAACATCAAGACTTACTTTGTTAAAATTATCTATGAGCATATACTCCCAACTGTCCGCCTCGCTCACATATAATACTACACTTTTGCTGTTTGTAACAACAGATACATATCCGCCCGAAACTGCAGGGTCCCAGAATACCGATGCACCCATAGCTTCAAAAACAGCTCTTGCGGGAACAAGAGTTCTGCCGTCTTCAATAACGGGAGGCTGGTCGAATGTTACTTCAGTACCGTTTACAAGCACTTTAACATCTGAAGATGCAAAAGCCGGTACAGTTAATAATGCTGCTGCGATTACAAACGCAAGCATAATTGATAATAATTTTTTCATATTGCTTTATCCTCTCAAAATAATATTTATAATATTTTAACATAACTTTTACAATTTATCAACTGTTTAGTATTGACTTTTTAAATTAATATTGAGATAATATAATTATAAAACATATATACGAGGAAATTTGCTATGGATAAAAAAATTAAACCGACCTCGGTTGGCGGTCAGGCTGTTCTTGAAGGCGTTATGATGCGCGGCAACAAAAACATTGCAACTGCTGTAAGAACAAGCGACGGTCATATAGAAACCGAAATTAAACCCCTTAACTTATTAAGTGTCAAATTAAAAATAAATAAAGTTCCTGTTTTAAGAGGTGTATTTTCTTTCTTTGAATCGTTATACACCGGTGTAAGCTGTCTTATGTTTTCTGCAAAATTCTATGAAGATGAAGAAACAAATGAAGAACAGCTTTCAAAATTCGACAAATGGCTTCTTGAAAAGGGCGGAGATAAGCTTCTTAACATAATTATGTTTATCTCTGTTATATTCTCCACCATAATCGGCATCGGACTTTTTATGCTGTTGCCCAATTATCTTGTGGGATTTGTGAAAACTTTTGCACCTTCAACACCTGTTATAGTTTTAAATCTTTTAGAGGGTATTGTAAGAATTTGCTTTTTTGTACTCTATTTGTATCTTACATCTCTTATGAAAGATATTAAAAGAGTTTATATGTATCATGGTGCAGAGCATAAATCCATTTTCTGCTATGAGCATGGTGACGAGCTTACAGTTGAAAATGTAAAAAAATATGAAAGATTTCATCCCAGATGCGGAACAAGCTTTTTATTTATCGTTATGATAGTAAGTATAATACTTTTCTCTTTCATATCCTGGGATAATCTTTATACCCGTCTTATATACAGACTTCTTTTAATGCCGGTTGTTGCAGGAATATCCTACGAACTTATAAAATATGCAGGCAAGTATGATAATTGGTTTACACGCCTTATTTCCGCACCCGGAGTTTTAATGCAACACTTAACAACAAGAGAGCCTGATGATGCTCAGATTGAAGTTGCACTCACTGCACTCAAAGCTGTTATTTCCGATAATCGGGAGGAAGATAAATGGTAATATCAGAGGCTTATAAAAAAGCTGCTTCAATATTACAAAATGCAGATATAGAGAGTTCCGCCGCGGACTCTCTTATATTATTATGCCATACTTTAAATATAACAAAGGAAAAGTATATTCTTATAAAAAATGATATAATGAGCGAAAATGACTTTTCTGAATATATGAAATTTATCGAAAGGCGCGCGAAAAAAGAGCCGGTCAAATATATTACCGGAATATGCGAGTTTATGGGAATTCCTTTCAAGGTTACTCCAGGAATATTAATCCCCCGTCCCGATACCGAAATTCTTGTTGAGCACGCTCTCTCGCTTTTTGATAAAAATGATGATATAAAAATATGTGATTTGTGTTGCGGCTCGGGATGTATTGGAATTTCTATGATAAGCTTTATGAAAAATGCCCATCTCTTCTCATTCGATATTTCAGATACCGCAATTGATGTATCTTCGTTTAATGCACATACAACCAATGTCAGCAAAAGATGCGAAATAGCAAAAAAAGATATACTCACTGAAAATATAAACGAGAAGTTTGATATAATAGTTTCAAATCCTCCGTATATTTCTACCGAAGAATATAATAATCTTATGGAGGATGTAAAACTCTACGAACCTGAAATCGCGCTTCATTCCCCTGTTGACGACTTAAGATTTTATCGCCGCATCATCGATGAATATACAAAAAACCTCAAAGAAAAGGGATATCTTCTCTTCGAGGTTGGTTATAATCAGTCAAAGGCTGTTTGTGATTTAATTGCAGACTCTGGTGAATACGAAAGCATATACAGTGTAAAGGATTTAAGCGGTATAGACCGTGTTGTCGTTGCAAGAAAATCTTAATTATTTTAATTTTAAAATTCCATAAACAACTTTTGAAACTTCTGCTCTGGTGATTAAATTCGCCGGAGCAAATTTATTTTCTCCCACTCCGC